>DAOVYS010000151.1 GCA_030635485.1 Pseudomonadota bacterium
GTTAATGACATTGAAGTAAAAATTGCAATTTTAAGGATGCCGGGAGGTTTTAAAGAAATGTTCAGGTTTGATAGGCGGCTGCTGTTGAATTTTGACTGGGTAATGCTTTTTCTGATGCTGCTTGTTGCGGCTATGGGACTTGCAAACCTGTATAGCGCCGTGTACCAGGCCCCTCAGTATGGAACCCCTGTATATATCAAGCAGGCCTATTTTTTTCTTATGGGATTTGCAGTGATTTTTTTTATCATCTGTTTTGATTATCACCTTCTGCTTTCATTAAATTATAAACTCTATGTTTTTGTCATTATCCTCTTGCTGGCCGCCCTTTTTTTCGGAAAGAGCGAGACCAGCACCCAGCGGTGGATCAGTCTGGGTTTTTTTAATCTGCAACCTTCAGAGCCTGCCAAGTTGTGTCTTGTCGTTACACTTGCCAGTTATTATTACCGCAAGGATACGGACAAGGGGTTCTCGTTTAAGGAATTACTTCCTCCGATCCTTCTGACTCTTCTTCCGTTTCTTCTCATCCTGAAACAGCCTGATCTGGGTACCGCGATGATGCTGGTTTTCATTTTTGTTTCAATGACCCTTTTCGTGAAGATCAGGTGGACTGCGCTCACTATCCTTTTCACAGTCTTTTTTTCTATTATCCCCTTATCCTGGAAATTTTTTTTAAAGCCCTATCAAAAAGAACGGATTTTTACTTTTTTAAACCCTGAAAGCGATCCTTTAGGTAGAGGGTATCATATCATTCAGTCCAAGATCGCGGTCGGGAGCGGCCTCAAATTCGGCAAGGGTTTTCTTGAGGGTACCCAGGGGCAGCTGGATTTTTTGCCGGAGAGGCATACGGATTTTGCGTTTTCCGTGTGGGCGGAGGAATGGGGGTTTAGTGGGTCGCTTTTTTTTCTGGTCTGTTATTTTTCTCTGCTTCTCTGGTGTTTAACCATCGCAATAACATCCAGGGACAAATTCGGCGTACTTCTTGCTCAGGGGATAGTGTCACTCATGTTCTGGCAGGCCTTTATCAACCTGGCCATGGTCATGGGTCTGCTTCCGGTTGTCGGCATGCCGCTCCCTCTGTTCAGTTACGGAGGTTCCTCTTTAATTACAACTCTTGCCGGATTCGCGATTCTGCTGAATATTCGGATGCGCAGGCATTTGACGAAGATCTAGCTTGGGCGAGTGATGAATGACAAATGACAAGTGACTAATAAAGGGCTTGATTGGATGAATTTTTTTACTCCGGTTTCCGGTCTGACTCATCGTGATCCGGTGGATTTTATCAGACGCATATTTGTGGAAAAGAGTTGCGTTGATCTGCCTTACACAAGGGAAATTCTCTCTCGAGCCGGCGCTATCCCTGTAGAGGTGTTGGATGACAGGCAAACGCCTGAAAGTGGTTTAAATCCTTATCCGGAGAGCCTTGCCCAGGGGAAGAGAGATCTTTTTTTGTGCCGCAATCGGGGGAAATTCTTCAAATCATGTCCAGGAACCAGGGAGTACCGCTGCTGCGGTTACTACGTGTTGAACATCGGCATGAACTGTCCCATGGATTGCGTCTACTGCATTCTACAGGCCTATCTGAATAATCCGTGGCTCTCCTTTTTTGTAAATGTGGATGATCTGCTTTCCGAATTGACACAGGCGGTTGTGGTTCAGAATAAAGGATTTTTGCGGATCGGAACAGGAGAATTCACAGACAGCATGGCCCTTGACCGGCTTACCCGGCTGAGCGGGATCCTGGTCGAATTCATGCGGGACAAAGACTCGGCGATCCTGGAACTGAAGACCAAAGCAACAGTGGTTGACCATTTAAAGGATCTGGACCATGGAGGCCGAACCATATTAGCCTGGTCACTGAACAGTCAGGAAGTAATGGCTCGCGAAGAGTTTCGTACAGCGCCATTTGAAGCGCGTCTTGCCGCTGCGGCGGATTGCGCATCCTGGGGATACAGGCTGGCCTTTCATTTTGATCCGATCATATATCATCCTGGCTGGAAAGAGGGATATGCGGAAACAGTGGAAAGGCTTTTTGATTCAGTCCCAAAAGAATCCATAGTCTGGATAAGTATGGGTGCCTTACGTTTTCTGCCTGCATTGAAATCCATTGCCGGGAAACGGTTTCCCAATTCGAGGTTCTTTCATGAGGAATTTGTTCCCGGACTTGACGGGAAGTCCCGCTATTTCAGATCCTTGAGAGTCGAAATGTACAAACACCTTTTTGATCTGATCAGCCGTCGGGCCTCTTCCGACACATGCGTTTATTTTTGCATGGAAAGTGATGAGATATGGCGGGAGGTGTTCGGGTTCTGTCCGGAAGAACGGGGCGGCCTGCCTGCTATGTTGGACAGGACGGTGGAATAGGGGGAAACTTGAGGCAATCGCATGAAATTCATTTTGCGGAAATTGTACAATATTTCGTAGTTTCAACCAATTGCAGAAGAAAAATGAATATCGAATAACGAAGTTTAAAAGCTTTTTCACTTCAACATCCTTTCAAGTATGATATAGTGCATGAGTTTAAAATCGCGGGAAGATGGAGTCGAATCATTGCCGGGCGATGTGTAAGTGTTTTGTTGTATGAAATCGTAAAGTTAATGACCCAAATGAGGTGAAACAATGATTAATAAGGTGATTCTTATTGGTAATCTGGGGGCTGATCCTGAAATTCGTTATTCTCAGACCGGCACGCCTGTTGCCACGTTCAGTGTAGCGACCACGGAAGTCTGGAAAAAACAGGATGGGTCCAAGGAGGAGCAGACGGAATGGCACCGTATTGTGGCGTTTAAGCGTCTTGCCGAGATTTGCGGAGAGTATCTGGCAAAAGGTTCAAAAGTCTATATAGAAGGTAGGCTGCAGACCCGTAAATGGGAAGACCGGGACGGCAATAATCGTTATACAACGGAGATCGTAGCAAGGGATATGAAGATGTTGACGCCTCGTGGCGGCGATGGAGGCGGCAGACAATATGGGAATGATGAGCCGCCCTTGCCTGAACCTCCCGCGGGAGCTGATGAACCTTCATCAATGGGACCTGAATCATCCATGGGAGAAGATGTCCCTTTCTAAGCTCCTTTGCAAACAACTAGGAAATAACGAAGAGTTGGGGGAAAAGTCCATTCTCGGACAACCTCCTAGATAAACCGTTCATTGGTCGGGATTGACAGAGCAATTCCAAAGGTGAGCGGTTTTTGTTTTCAGCCTTCCGTCCATGTTGCCAATAAAGACTGGGATGCTTAATGTTATTTTATTGATTGTAGTTGTTATTAATCGGCCAACCCGACCTACATAAAAACAACGTCTTATGTAGGTCGGGTTAGGCCGATAGGCCGTAACCCGACGCTTTCAACTGGTTTTTGTCGGGTTACGCTTCGCTAACCCGACCTACACGATTGATTTTATTAGGGAAAGGGTTGGCCGAATATTTACTTGAAGTTGTTATTAATGGGTTAAGAATGGACTATTACAATGTTCTGGGCGTGTCAAAAGGCGCGTCCGGTGATGAGATAAAAAAGGCCTATCGTAAATCAGCCCTCAAGTACCATCCGGATCAGAACCAGGGTGACAAGCAGGCGGAAGAAAAGTTCAAAGAGGTCAACGAGGCGTACGCTGTTTTGTCTGACCCTGAGAAACGTCGGCAGTACGATACGTTTGGCGAAGCCGGTTTCCAGCAGCGTTTCAGCCAGGAAGATATTTTCCGGAATTTCGACATGGGATCCATTTTTAGGGAGTTCGGGGTCAACTTCGGCGGTGGAATGGGCGGTTTCCAAAGGGGAGGTTCTTCAGGAGGCAGTCCATTTGATGCGTTTTTTCAGCAGTCCGGGGGGGGGAGAGGCGGATCTCGGGGTTTTCAGTCCGGCTTTGGCAGTGGTGGATGCGGTCGTACTGCCAGGCCGATTAAAGGCGGTGACCTCAGTATGGAGCTGCCTGTCTCCTTAAATGATGTGTTGACCGGTGGAGAAAAGACCATTTTGCTTGGACGCGGGCTGGATGCGGATAAGGTCTCCGTCAAGATCCCTATGGGTATCAGTGCCGGGAAAAAACTCAGAATCACGGGAAAAGGCTCCCCCTCTCCCATGGGTGGACCGCCTGGTGATCTTTATCTGCATATAACGACGCAGTTTCACCCCGATTTTACGAGGGAGGAAAATAACCTTATAACGAAAAAAGAGATCCCGTATAGTTCAGCGGTTCTGGGAACTAAAATTTCTATCACAAACCTGGAAGGGAAGCAACTCAAAGTCCGGGTGCCGGTCGGCATACAGTCTCACGGGAAACTGCGTCTCAAGGGGCACGGACTGCCTTCAGGCCCCCGGGGGGGCTCCAGGGGCGATATTATTGTCGTTATTTCGGTTTTGGTTCCAAAAAAATTGAGCACGGAGCAGGAAAGCCTTGTCAAGCAACTGGCAGAGTCAGGGCTTTAGCAGGTTTTTTTCGGAACCTGAGGAATCACAATTGTAACTATTCAGCGTGATGCCGGAATATAGCTAAAATTCACAATTTAATCCCGGTCAGCCGTTTCAGGGCTTCCAGGTATCTTGACGTGGTTTTATCTATGATCTCTTTTGGGAGGTCTGGAGGTGGCGGGGTCTTTGGCCAGTCGAGCGAAGAGAGGTAATCTCTTAAGAACTGTTTGTCAAAACTCGGCTGCCCGCCGCCGGGCTGGTATTGGTCATGGGGCCAGAAGCGTGACGAGTCAGGGGTCAGAACCTCGTCGATCAAAATTAGTTCACCATTGTACATGCCTAATTCGAATTTTGTGTCCGCAATAATTATCCCCTTGCCGAGAGCATAGTCTGCCGCTTTCTGATACAGCTTGATGCAGACATCGGCTATTTTTTCGGTCTCATCTTTTCCAACCAGGTTTTCCATCTGATCAATAGAGATATTTTCATCATGCAGCCCAAGGTCAGCCTTGGTGGAAGGCGTGAACAACGGTTCGGGGAATTTTTCCGATTCCTTCATTCCTGCCTGCAGAGTGAATCCGCAGACGTTTTTATCCTTTTGATAGGCCTTCCAGAATGATCCGGAGATGTATCCCCGCACAATACATTCCACAGGAAGGGGTTTTGCCTTTTTCACAAGCATGCTGCGCCTCTTGAGCTGGTCTTGGTAAGGGGAGCATTTTTCAGGATATTCATTTGTATTTGCCGTGATCAGGTGGTTCGGGATGATCTCTTTTAAATATTCGAACCAGAATAGAGAGAGGCTTGTAAGAACCGTTCCCTTATTGATAATGGCATCATTCATGACCACATCATATGCGGAGATGCGGTCGGTTGCCACCATCAGCAGTTTGTTGTCTATTTCGTAGAGATCCCGGACCTTGCCACGATGGATCAGATTCAAGTCGTCAAAATTGGTTGTGAGTAATGGTTTTGCAGTCATTTTATTTTTCCGGCATTGGTGGTGTTGCGCCAGGCATGGAGGCTACGTAAGCGCCGCGCTGATTAGCTCGGGCCAGGCAATCATGCCATGGTCTGTTATTGATATAGCCTTGTATCAGGGTAGCGAAAAATGCATCGCCCGCTCCCACGGTATCGGCAACTTTTACAACGGTTCCAGGATGTTCAAAGTAATTGTCCGGAGTGACCAGCCAGGCGCCTTCCGCGCCTTCCGTAACGGCCATTACCGAGATGTTGAATGCTTTAAGAAGTTCCGTGGCGCAAGCCTTTTTGTCTCTGGTCTCAAGGTCGGCATATTTACCGATCTGAACCAGTTCTTCACCGTTCATTTTTACAAGATCGGCTGCTCTTAAAGACTCCAGTACAAGCTCCGGTGTTGTAAACGGCGGCCGAAGGTTAACGTCGTAAAAGCGCATCGATGCCTTGTCCCAAAGGGTTCGGATTGCATTGCGGCTTCTCGGGTCTCTCTGGGCAAGCGTTCCGAACACCATCTGGAATGGTTCGTCTCCCACAAGGCCGAGCGCGTCTTTTGTGTCTATATTGTCCCAGGCGGCAGGGGCCACGATGTCGAAATGGGGTTCATTATACTCATCCACTGTCACGTTTACCTTGCCCGTGGGCAGCTCTCCGTCCTTCTGGATTCCCTTCAGAGGCAGTCCCAGATCGTTAAGTTGTGCGGTGGTTGTTTTGCCCAGCTTATCGGTTCCGATGCGCGTAATGACCTTTACATCCACGCCCAGGGAATGCAGATGATAGGCCACGTTGACCGGCGCCCCGCCAAGGACCCGCCTATCCGGGAACATATCCCAGACAACCTCTCCTATTGAGATGATCATATACGTTTACCTTTAACCTTTCTAGCTCTGCCCTTTACCCATAAATACTGTATTAGTAAAACCCTGGTAGGGGTGGAGGCGTATAGCCGGTGTGCTTCAGCCACCGGTATGTAGTGTATTACGGGAGATCGTCCTGATAAGGACGACGCCTTCACGTGGCCGATCCCCCTCAAAACGTCGTCCTTTCAGGACTGATATGTTTGGGTTACCTGTTACCGGTGGCTGAAGCACACCGGCTATACGCCATTTCCCCTTTGGGGAATAAAATTATCCAGGCACTCACCTACGAGTAAAACATAAAAAAACGTAACATTCAGTGCACTTACGCCGAGTATGTGGTGGAATTAAAAAGAGATGATAA
>DAOVYS010000003.1 GCA_030635485.1 Pseudomonadota bacterium
ATTTAGGATTTTCGTTTGAGGTCAAGGAACAGTGAAAATGAAAAAGCACCCATTCGGGCATAAACTCCGCATATTAGGTATATGTGAGCATTTTTCATTTTCACTGTGACGCCGAGATCGAACGAAAAGACAATTATTCAAGATGGCCTACAGATAACCGTTCAAAGGTTCAGCGTTTACCGACAGAACGTTTATCATGGATTTTGAGAGCCTAAGGTTGTAACTTCTCAATAACTCCGGGCAGACAATTTGTTAAGGAGGGCCAGGAAATGAAAATAGCGATTGCAACCGATGATAAAAAAAGCATTGCCGAGCATTTCGGGAGAAGCGCCTTTATCCTTGTGGCCACTGTGGAGGATGGGAAGGTTGTCAACAAGGAAGAAAGAGAAAGGGCCAGGCATCCTTTTTTCGCTGATGATGAACACCATCCCCAAATAAATAAAAAAGGAAGACACGGCTTTGGCCCTAAAGCCGAGGAGAGCCACGGAAAAATGTTCGATGGTTTCAAGGATTGTGAGGTCTTGATCGTGAACATGATCGGGATAGGGGCATATAATTATTTTTTAAGCTCAGGAGTCATGGTCATTGCTACTGATGTAAAAAATATTGATGAAGCGGTTGATCTATATATAAATGGTAAGCTTAATCATATTGAAATTCAGTTGGATTAGCAGTCTGTTTTCCTTTGGCCGCCCAGTTCCGGACGGCTTATATGGAATATCCAGGAGTAAAGGGCTGGGCGCTTGATTTTTTTCCCCGCTTGGCATATCCTGAATTGATTTGTATATACTTGGTTTGGAACGGTCTTAAAAACTCTGATCAAAAAATCTTACTTGATGCTCTCGTAAAAAGTCATGAGTCAAAGCTGGGAACCGAAGATAATCGCCTTTCTCTGTAACTGGTGCAGCTATCCGGCAGCTGATCTTGCCGGGGTCGGCCGCATGCAGTATCCTCCGAATGTCAGAATAGTCAGGGTCCCGTGCTCCTCCCGCGTGAGCGCCAACCTGATTCTGTCCGCATTAAAATCAGGGGCGGACGGGGTCCTTGTCTCTGGATGTCACCCCGGGGACTGCCACTACATAAGCGGAAATCTGTACGCCAGACGTCGTTTTGCCCTGCTGAAAAATCTTATTGAATTTATAGGAATTGAACCCGGGCGGGTCAATTTTTTCTGGGCGGCTGCCTCCGAGGGTGGAAAGATCGTGGAGGTCATGAAAACGGTTTCCGCATCAGTAAAAGAACTCGGACCCGCGGGCCGTATGGTAAAAAGATTCGATGTGCCGGCGCGCAGCCCTCAACAAAAGTTCGCTTAAATAAGAGGCGGTCAAGCCATGTCGCAAATCAACAGCAAGATTACGGAAGAGATCAGGAGCAAGGTGAAGGCACTCCTTTCTGCTGAAGAGATAGCCGCCTTTGTGGGATTTATTGACGGAACTCTGCCGATGACTGCCAGACCTTTTACGGCGAGGAGCCCTGAAGATGCGGACAGGCTTGTCTTTAACAGTTTCTGCGTGGTAAATCCGGCCGTCTATCTTCCGCCCCTGCTGAAATCTCTTGAGCCGCCGCGCAGGCCGACCGACCCTTTGCCGGAAGGGCCGCTTCCAAAGGTTGGAATTCTGGCAACCGGATGCTGGTCCAGAAATATTTCCATTCAGTTGCAGGAAAACCAGATTGCGAGGGAACGGGTGGTAGTCCTGGGGACCGGATGCCGCGGCATGGTGGACATGAGGAAAGTGGGGTCTATAATTGACGGAAGAGAGATCGAAAAGGCCTATGAGCTTGACGACAGGATTTCCGTGTCCGGAAAGGGGTTTTCCGAGGAGATCCTGCTTGAGGATGTCTTGAGGGACAATTGTCTCACCTGCATTTGCCCCAATCCGGTTATTATGGACCACAGGGTCGGGGGTCAGGTCCCTGACAGGAGAGTCGACAACCGGTTTCCGTTTGTGGATGAAATAGAGTCCAAGTCTTTGGATAAACGATGGGAATGGTTTCAGAATGAAATATCTTCGTGCATCAGATGCTATGCCTGCAGGAATGTCTGCCCGCTATGTTACTGCCCTACCTGTTTTGTTGATGATTCAAGGCCCCAGTGGGTCGGGAAGAGCCTGGATCCCGCCGACACATCGATCTTTCACATCTTGAGAGCTTTTCACTGCGCGGGCCGTTGCACGAACTGCGGATCATGCGAGACCGTATGCCCTATGGGAATCAATATGCGGGTCCTGACAAGCAAGCTGACAAAAGACGTCATTGACCTTTACGGAACCGAGGCGGGTGTTGACAGCGACGCCCCGCTGCCGCTGACAACATACAGTGAGACCGACCGGCAGGATTTTATGGTGTGAGTATGAATTACGAATCGTTGCTGTAATGCACCCCACATAAGGCCATTACCTTCATAACATTCGTAATTCCTAATTCCTAATTAACAAGAGGGATAGGGATGAATAAAATATACGGGCTTGAGCGGGCTGATCTTGAAAAGTGGCTCAGTCGGTGGAGTGAGAAGAGCACGGTCTACTGTCCGGACGAGGGAGATGGGCGCGGCCCGGCATCATTTTCAGGATGGAAGGTCTGGGCGGGCGATGTGCTTCCTGAAATCAAGCCGGGTCCTGCTAAATGTTCCATAAAGACCTTTTATTTTCCTCAACCTGAGTCTCTGCATACGTTCAGCACCGCATCCGATGACCCGGATGCATTCCTGCTCATGGAGGCTGAAAGAGACAGGTCTGCCAATGTGCTTGTCGGATTGAGGCCGTGTGATGCCAGAGCAGTATACTTGAACGGGCTGCCTTATTCCAAGGACCCCTATTTCCAGCACAGGGATTCCAGAACAACCCTTGTGGGGTTCTCCTGTCTTGAGCAGTGCTCGACCTGTTTTTGTCAGGAGGTCGGCGGATCGCCGTTTGACACGCATCGACTCGACATCGCAATCACGGAGATCAAAGGCCGTTTTATTGCGGAAGTCCTTTCAGAGCGCGGAGAGGCCCTTGTGGATGGTGCCGGAGGGGCCGGTCCTGCCTCGGATAAAGAGATTGCCGAGCTTGATAGACTCAAGAACGAGGCAAAAGTCTTAAAATCCGATTCAGGTGAAAATCTGAAAGCAAAAGAGCTGATGGCGCTCTACAACGCCGGCTTCTGGGACTCAGTGGCTGATTCGTGCTTAAACTGCGGTGCATGCACCTTTTTATGTCCTACCTGTTACTGTTTTGATATCCAGGACGAGGTGGTCGGGAACAAGGGCAGACGGATCCGATACTGGGATTCCTGCATGTTTCCGCTCTACTCTCAGCATGCATCAGGCCACAATCCCAGGGGCATGAAGATGCAACGCGTGAGAAACCGTTTCATGCATAAGCTTAAGTATTTCCCCGATCGTTTTGGCCCGCTTTCCTGCGTAGGGTGCGGCCGTTGCATCAGGGAGTGCCCTGTAAATATTGATATCCGCGAGGTCTTAAAGGATCTCCTTGGCGTGGAGTAGGTTTTATGAATCCCTATCTGCCCTATTCGGCCCGTATTAATGATGCTGTCGTGGAAACCGAGGACGGCAACATCAAGACCTTCAGGCTTGTGCTGGAAAACGAGGAGGAGCGCCGGAAGTTCCGCCAGACCCCGGGCCAGTTCGCCATGCTGTCACTGGCCGGAAAAGGCGAGATACCTATTGGAATCGCATCGTCCCCCACAGAGGAAGGATACCTCATGTTCACGGTCAATAAGGCAGGATTGGTGACCACGGCCCTGCATCAGATGCCGGTTGGCGCGAGGATCGGGGTGCGTGGCCCCCTTGGAAACGGATTTCCGATTAACACGGAAATAAAAGGGAAAAACATAGTCATCATTGCAGGCGGTTTTGCCTTTACTACACTCAGGGCCACCCTTATTTACATACTAGCCAATCGGGCTGATTACGGGAAGGTAACCGTGATCTACGGAGCGCGTACACCGGGCATGCTTCTCTACAAAGATGAATTCAAGGAGTGGGAAAAACGGGATGATGTGGATGTGCACGTAACGATCG
This sequence comes from Pseudomonadota bacterium, assembly GCA_030635485.1. GTDB lineage: Bacteria > Desulfobacterota > Desulfobulbia > Desulfobulbales > DAOVYS01 > DAOVYS01. The sequence continues at coordinate 4,022 of DAOVYS010000003.1, forward strand.
ACCAGGAGGCGCCGGACTGGACAGGTCTGGTCGGGTTTGTGCCGACCGTTGCAGGCGAAGTGGGTCCATCCCCTGAAAATTCGGTAGCCCTTATTTGCGGGCCGCCGATCATGATTCGGTTCACCATGCCGCCTTTGGAAAAGATCGGCTGGACCGATGACCAGGTCTACTTATCTCTTGAAAACCGCATGAAATGTGGGCTCGGGGTCTGCGGCCACTGCAACGTGGGTCCGATCTACCCGTGTAAGGACGGCCCGGTCTTCACCAGGACTCAGGTGAAGAGTCTTCCGTTGGAGTATTAATTTTGTAAATTGTTTTAGGTGGTTAGGTAGAAGGTGGAAGGCTGAAGGGGAAGTGGTTGTGCAAATTTGTTCCTAAAGGCCTTGCACCTTCAGTTTATCCGTCCCCCTAATCACTTTTCTCCTGATAACCGCAGGCTTTGTCCGCGCATTTCAAGTGGGGTCCCGTCTTTTTTGTCTCTTTTTCGAGGAGAAAGGAGGCTCCGCATTTTGGGCATGTTTTGTTCACCGGTTTGTCCCAGAGTGCGAATTTGCATTTGGGATATTGATTGCAGCTGTAAAAGATCTTTCCCCTTTTCGATTTTTTCTGAATTATTTCACCTTTGCAGCCGTCCTGTGGACATTTTACGCCGGTGGTGATTGCAGGGATATGTTTGCACTCCGGATATCCGGAACATGCCAGGAATTTCCCATAGCGGCCGTGCTTGTAAACCATGGGCCGGCCGCATTTCTCACAGACTTTGCCCGTTTCTTCGGGCTCTTCCCTCTCAATCGGGACAATTTTACCATCTTCGAGTTTTTTGAAGTTCTGTGTGTGCTTGCACTCCGGGTATTTTTCACAGGCAAGAAATTCACCCATTCGGCCCCACTTGATCACCATCATGCCGTCACACAGGCTGCACGGGATGTCTGTGGGTACTCCACCCCGTTTCACGGATTTCATCTTTTCTTTTGCAAGGATCAGCCTTTCCTTGAAAGGACCGTAAAATTCCCTCAGCACGTCCAGCCACTTGATCTTTCCCTCCTCCACGTTATCAAGTTTTTTTTCCATGGAGGCGGTGAACTCAACGTTCATTATTCCCTGGAAATGGTCGACTAAAAGTCCGTTGACCAGTTTGCCCAGGTCTGTAGGACTGAATTTCCGTTCAGCCAGGATCGTATATTCCTTGTCCTGAATGGTGGATAGAATTGCCGCATAAGTGCTCGGTCTTCCGACACCGTTTTCCTCAAGCGCCTTTACCAGAGTCGCTTCCGTATATCGTGGTAGAGGCTGTGTAAAGTGTTGTTTGGGGAGGACATCCAGCAGCTGAAGCCGGTCCCCTTGAGTCAGGTCGGGAAGGGTCACGTCCCTGTCGGAATGTCTTTTTTTGTCCGGATCGGAAGATGATCCCTCGGCCGCCTCAACGTAAAGGGTCATGAAGCCGAGAAAACGCATGATCGAGCCGACAGCCTTGAGACTGTATTTGCCTGCATCAATCCGGATTGAAGTCTGGTCGAACAGGGCCGGATTCATCTGACTTGCAACAAATCGTTTCCAGATGAGCGTATATAGAGAAAGCATGTTTCTGTCCAGATAAGGCGCCACGGAATCCGGAGTATTTGAGACGTCGGTAGGCCGGATAGCCTCATGTGCATCCTGGGCGGATTTTTTGCTTTTAAAGACCCTTGGTTTGGGAGGGAGATAATCCGGGCCAAAGGATTTTTTTATGTACGTCCGTGCGTCTGAAAGCGCCTCTCCGTTGATACGGGTTGAGTCGGTACGCATGTATGTAATCAGGCCGACAGGGCCTGCCTTGCCCAGTTCAATGCCCTCGTAGAGCTTTTGGGCAATTGTCATGGTCTTTTTGGCAGAAAATCTCAATTTCCTGTTGGCATCTATCTGGAGCGTGCTCGTAATAAACGGCGGGGCAGGGTGGCGTCTTTTTTTCTTTTTTTCGACCTTTTCGACCACAAAATCCGCCTGTTGCAGCTCCGCCGTGATCATCTCCGCGGTTGTCCGGTCCTCCACCTTTTTCTTCTTCCCTTCAATCCGGTCCAGGCGGGCGTTAAATGAGGGGGGCAATGTTCCTTTCAGATGGGTGTCTATTGTCCAGTATTCTTCACTTACAAAAGATTCTATTTCCTGTTCACGTTCACAGACCATACGGACCGCTACGGACTGGACGCGTCCCGCGCTCAGGCCCCTTCTCACTTTTTCCCAAAGGAGAGGAGAAATCTGATATCCTACCAGTCTGTCAAGGATTCTGCGGGCCTGTTGGGCTTCAAACAGATAGAGATTCAGTTCGGAAGATTTGTCAATGGCCGCCAAGACAGCCTTTTTTGTAAGCTCATGAAACAGGACTCTGGAAACCGGTTTTTGGGCGGAACTGAGGCAATGGGCAATATGGTAGGCAATAGCCTCGCCTTCACGGTCCGGGTCAGGGGCAAGAAAGATCCTGTCAGCCTTTTTTGCGGCATTTTGCAACTCGCTGATAATTTTTCCCTTTCCGCGAATAGTTACATATTCGGGCTCAAAATCGTGTTCAACGTCTACTCCCAGACTTTTTACCGGCAGGTCACGGATGTGGCCGACCGAGGCCTTTACGTCAAAAGATTTGCCCAGGTATTTTTTTAGTGTCTTAACTTTGGTGGGTGACTCAACTATGATTAGTGATTTAGACATGTTCAGGTTTCAGATTCCGGGTTTTAGAGGCCGGGGGCCGGCAAAAAAATCAATCCGTTTCCCCACGTTCGAGCCCTTAGGACCACTGTTTAGATTTTTTTTGTTTCCGGATGGGTAACTATTTATCCACTACCTTCTGGTATTGGTTGCCCGGTAGAGCGGCTACCAGTCCTTTAAGTTCCATTGTAAGAAGCAGTTCAGAGACTTTCTGGGCCGTCAGGCCTGCGCCCCGGATGATTTCATCAATAGTTTTAGGGTACACATCGAGAAATGAATAGATCAGTTTTGCTTCTGCGTCAAGACCCTGAAGGAAATCTTTGTTGTTTGGACCAATTTCCGGTGTGTTAAAATTTTCGCCCAAAAGTCCAGGATTCAACTCTTCAATGATATCATCCACAGACTGGACGAGTTTTGCGCCATCCTGAAGCAGCCGGTGGACGCCTTCGCTTTTGCTCGAATCGACTCGTCCGGGAATGGCAAAGACATCGCGGCCTTGATCCAGGGCAAGCTGTGCTGTGATCAGGGAGCCTGATTTGCGTGCAGCCTCCACTACCGTTACTCCAAGAGAAAGGCCGCTTATGATCCTGTTTCTTGCCGGGAAATGATATCCTTCCGGCTTGGTCCCCATTGGATATTCGGTTACAATAGCCCCTGATTCGGAGATTTCCCTGAAGAGCCTGACGTTTTGCCTGGGGTAGACGACATCAATTCCGCAGCCTAAGACCCCGATGGTCTTGCCGCCTGCCGCAAGGGCGCCTTTATGCGCGGCCGTGTCAATTCCCAGGGCCAGTCCGCTGATTACGGTAAGCCCTTTCCCGGCCAGGCGAGCGGCCATGTTTTTGGAAACACGCTTTCCGTATTCTGTTGCCGCCCTGGCGCCCACTATTCCGATCCCTGCGCAGGCAAGCGTTTTTGGGTCACCCTTTACATAGAGCAGAAATGGGGGGTCATGGATGTTGCGCAGGATTGCAGGATAGGAGGGATCGTTCAGGGTGATGATCGAAATTCCTGCCTTTTCAGCACGTTCAAGTTCTTTTTTAGCCTTTTCAAGGGACTGGCCGCTGCAAATTTTTGATGCGGCCGTCTTTTTGACCCCGGGAACAGTGATAATCTCCCTGTATTCAGCCTCCAAAATCTGTCTGGGCCCTCCAAAATGATCAATCAGCCGCTTCAATCCGGTTGGACCCACCCCCGGAGTAAAGTGAAGTGTCAGCCAATCCTGAAGGTTGTCCGAGGTCAAATAAAACTCCTCCTGTACATCGTGATATTCGTAAGAGTTCACCAAGGGTACAAACTTACGGGATCCCCCGGAATGTAAACATTTACTGATATTCAAGAAGCGGGCAGGATAAGGTATAAGATCAATCCTTGATAAAACTGGAAAGGGCTTTTTTTCTGTTCGGATGTTTCAATTTTTTAAGGGCCTTGCCTTCAATCTGGCGGATACGTTCCCTAGTTACGGAAAAGGTCTTTCCAACCTCTTCCAGGGTGAGATCCGATTTAGTGTCAATGCCGAACCGCATACGCAGTACACGCTCTTCTCGCGGGGTGAGAGTTGTTAAGACATTTTGCAGATTTTTTCGCAGATCATCCCTTATGGTCGCGTCAAAGGGGGACAAAGTGTTAATGTCTTCTATGAAATCTCCAAGATTCGAGTCTTCCTCATCACCTATCGGAGTATCGAGAGAAAGTGGTTCTTTTGAAATTTTTATGACGGTTCTAATTTTTTCAAGGTCGATTCCGAGCCGTTCCGCCATCTCTTCGGGTGTCGGTTCCCGTCCCATCTTCCTGGCAAAATCCTTTGAGTCCTTGAGCAGACGGTTGATGTTCTCTATCATGTGAACAGGAATGCGTATGGTCCGCCCCTGGTCGGCGATGGCTCGGTTGATTGCCTGCCTGATCCACCATGTTGCATATGTACTGAATTTATGTCCCCGCCGGTACTCAAATTTTTCAACGGCCCTCATGAGACCGATGTTCCCTTCCTGAACCAGATCGAGAAGTTGCAGGCCGCGGTTGCAATATTTTTTGGCTACACTGACTACGAGTCTGAGGTTGCCCCGGATCAATTCATTCTTTGCTTCTCTGGCAACGGCTTCGCCGATTGCCGCGGTATCAAGGACATGTTTAAATCCTTCATAGTCTATGCTCAGAGCATCCTCCATGCGGCGCAGCGTCACCTCCGGCGGAGCGCCCGCGGTTCTGGGCATTATGCGTCTGCCGACGTCCCCCTGATCGGTTAAGGACTCTTCCCGTAGCCTCTTCATTTTGAGGAACAGCTTTCTGGTTTTTGAAAGGATTCTTGTGATGTGCTTGCCCTGAATCCTGTCTTCCTGAAAAAGGCGGACGATTGAGGATGTGGTCCGGTCAATTCTTATCATCAATCTTACAGCTTCGTGTTGGTCAATTCCCTGACCATGAAGATCTGAACGGAAGACCGCCCTTTCCTTTTCCATTCTGATCGCCTCCCCAACCTGCCATATAAATCTTTCCTTAAGCTCGGAAAGAGCCGGGTCAGTGTCGACATAACCTCTTAATATGGTGGTAATAGAAGTCTCGCCGGCCCTCAGCTTGAGTGCAAGCTCTTTGAGAAAGGAGAGGGCGATAGGAAGGGAAAAGAGGGCGTTTTGGATCTGTTTCTCGCCCTGCTCGATTCTTTTGGCAATTTCGACCTCTTCTTTGACGGAGAGAAGAGATGCGGCGCCCATTTCCCGGAGATATACCTTGACCGGATCAAGATTGACAGGCTCCTCACTTTTTGATGCCGGAATGACCGACACACGTTTTCGGGATGGAGCCTTATTATGTTCATTTTTTTCGGCTTTCATGGCTTTTTGGGTTTTGTCGTTTAGAGTAGAATCGGCAGCGTCCGCTTCCCGGGGTGTGTCCCCCTCAAACATGGTGGTCAGGTCGTCAGGCTGGCCCTCTTCGTCTTTATACGACGTGCCGGTGTCATCCAGTTGATTCCGGCTCTCACGAAGTGCCTTGATTTCTTGTTGAGCACGTTTGGTCGATCGGTCGGCCCTTGTTTTTTTTGCTACTTGTCTTTTTACCAAACTTTTACCCCGGATTTTGAAACTGCTGGTCCGTCCATTTAAAATTTTTTAAATAGGCGTGGACCACAAAAAAATCATAACACCGTGTAATGAATGTCATACTAAAGTAAAAGAAAACTACATGGTTGCAAGATAAAATGTTTTTTTTTAAAAAAAATTGGATGGCTTGTCGTTGGCACGCATCTGAAAACCGCATCAGGCCTGAGTTTCGTCAAGAAGCTTTTTTCTCTCAATAAGCTCCATCCACAGCGTTTCGTTATGAGCCTGCTGAGCCTCATTGATCTTTCTTGTCAACCGACCCCTTTTTTTCATCAGGCTGTTTTTCTTAAACCATGCCTCCATCTCCTCGGCCATGGCCTCCTTTACATCGTCAGGAAAAGTGGGGAGCGAAACCAGGAGTCCGGATAAAAAGGTCCTTTCCGGTCCGGGAGGAAAGAGTTCCAGAAGCCGTTCCGGCCCGGGAGTTGAAGTGTCATGGTCAGGTCTCTTCAGGTTGTCTATGAGAGTCCGGCACAAGGAATCGGTCATTATCTCTTCCATGCCGGCATCAAGGAATCGTTTAATATATTCCGGACAATCCAACAGGAATTCAAGCACCTTCCGTTGTTTTAACGGGATCTGAATTTTTCCCTCGGCTGTTCCCTTTTTTTTAAGTTCATTGGGAGCCGGCGCCGGTTGAAGCCCGCCTGAAAATTGTTCCTGCGTTAATCCTAGTTTTTGGGCAAAATGGGAGACAAAGAGGGTCCGCTGCATGTGACGGTCGCTGATTGCATTGATCATAGGCTTAAGTTCGGCCAGGATACGCCCCTTGCCCTGGACTGTTAATCCATGTTTTTTTTCGAGCCTGTCAAACACGAATTCCGGAAGGGAAAAGGCGGATTCAAGCAGTTTTAGAAGTCCATCATTTCCATATTCCCGCACAAACGTATCAGGATCATGGTTGTCCGGAAGAACCGCTATTTGGGCGGTTATCTGTTCGCTCAGAAAGAGCGGCACTGCGCGCAGTGCCGCCTTGAGCCCCGCGGAATCACCGTCAAAGAGCAGGACCGCCTTGTCCGTGTATCTCTTAAGAGTGTGAAGGTGAAACCTGGTAAGGGCCGTGCCCAGGGGAGCAGCTACATTTCCGATTCCATAGGCCACGAGTGTGAGGAGATCAAAATTGCCCTCAACAATTATACACCTCTTTTTTTTTCTGATCGACTCTCGGTTCTGATAAAGGCCGAACAGTGTCCGGCTCTTGTCAAAAACCAGGGTTTCCGGTGAATTCAGATATTTAGGCTGGCCTTTGCCCAGGATACGGCCCCCAAAACCCACAATCCGACCGGTGAGCCCGTAAATCGGGAACAATATCCTTTTCCTGAACCTGTCATAGTGACCCCCCCGGTCTTTCGGTACGATCAGCCCGGCTTCTTTTGCGGTCTCAAGCGCGATCCCTGCCTGGCGAAACTCTTTAATGAGAAAATCCCAGCTTTCCGGCGCAAAGCCCAGACAGTAAGAGCTTATGATCTCCGGGGTCATCCCCCTTTCCTGAATATATTCCCGGGCAGCCTTGCCCGCAGGATTGTTCAAGAGGATGTCGTGATAGATTTCGGACGCCTTTTCATTGGCCTTATGGAGTTTATCCCGTTTTTCAGCTTTTGCCTGGTCTTCTTTTGAATACGGCTTTTCAGGGAGTGTGATCCGGCAGCGTCTTGCCAGTTCCTCGATCGCTTCCGGGAAGGTGAGGTTGTGATATTTCTGTAGGAAGGTGAAAACATCGCCGTGTTCGCCACAGCCGAAACAGTGAAACGATCTCCTGTCCGGGTTTACTATAAAAGAGGGTGTCTTTTCCGAATGAAAGGGGCAGAGTCCTTTAAAATTTGCACCGCTTCTCCTGAGGCTGACGTATTCACCGATGATCTCGATGATATCGGCCAACTCCTTGATTTCATGGACAACGTTTTCACGGGAAGAGGTTGTAACCATTATTTTATATAAAGAATCGGGCAAAGGGGGGGTCAAATAAAAAAATTTTAGAACAAAAGAACAGAATCTTTGCTTGATGTCAACTATATGCTACAGTGACGCAGATATTTGTGTCGGATGTGTTAAAATTAATAATTTAAATTGGTTATGTGGTTGTTAAGGGGTTTTTGGGAGCAACTTCTGCCTTTAAATTGAATGAGCAGGAATTCAATAATATGGATACCGTAGCAACAGACACCTCTTCTATTTTATACGCATTGCCGGCCTTTCTTGCCGGCCTTGCCATGCTTGCCGCGGGAGGCGAATCTCTGGTTTCAGGCGCAACACGGCTTGCCGGGCGGTGGAGCATGAGTCCTCTGGTCATCGGTCTTACGGTTGTTGCCTTTGGCACGTCCATGCCTGAACTTTTTGTGAGTCTTGGCGCCTCGCTTCGGAATTATCCCGGCATCACAATCGGAAACGTGGTAGGCAGTAACATTGCCAACATCGGATTGATCCTTGCCGTCTCTGCATTGATATCGCCCCTGAATGTAAAATATTCGAGAATTTCATCATCACTTTATCTGGTTATCGCAGTCAGCCTTTTTGTTGCGGCCTTTGCCTGGCGGGGCGTCTTTTTCAGGCTGTTCGGCATATCTCTAGTCTCATGCTTAATTTTTTATACATTGATTCTTTATAAAAAGGCCGCGCTTCATGGACAAAAGATGGGGAGGGCGGACGCCCCGCCCACACAACAGGATTCTTATGCCCGGATTTTTCTGTTAACTATCGGCGGACTGGCCCTTCTGGCGTTCGGATCCGACCTGTTTATCAACGGCGCACTAATAATTGCCGGCCATTTCGGGATTTCGGAGTTAATCATCGGGCTTACGCTTGCCGCGGTTGGGACCTCGCTTCCGGAACTGGCAGCCAGTATCTCTGCAATTCGCCGCAACCAGACTGCAATGCTGGTAGGCAACATGGTGGGTAGTAATCTGTTTAATTTGATGATGGTGCTGGGTACTGTAGTGGCTGTGAAGCCTTTTTCTCCCTCTCCGGATATCCTGCGGCGTGATCTGCCCGTTATGATCCTTTTTTCTGTAGCGCTTATTCCATTTCTTTCCCGTGGACAGGGCCTCAGCCGGTTTAACGGGTTTGTTCTGTTGTCGGGTTATGGAGTCTATATTTTTTTCCTCATGTGAGGGTTTAGTACTTTTTTTGTTCCATTTCCGCCGGGTTGTCCGGTCTTTTGAACTCTCTCCGGACAATGACCCGACTGCTTACCAGAGGGAAGTTTAACCTTGACATGTCGAGAATTTGCTGGTAGAAGGCGTCAATTTGAAATCGTTATGTTAATAGTGCCTGGAAATTCTTAAAGATTTTAGCCGCTATTGGGCAGTTTGGGTTAATGCCGCCTGAGCACGGAAGGAGATCTTTATCGAAACCGTCAAGATTTCCTGGTGAATTGAAGGGTTAAGTATTTTTTATAACCCAGTATGTGAAGGAGGTGTTGAATATGCCAACACGCCGCGACTTTTTAAAGGGTCTTGGGGCAACTGCAGCTGTTGCAGTCACTGCCGGTGCTGTCTCTGTCTCGGCCAGTGGCCATGGCGAGCACCATGGTCCTGAAATTTATGAAGAAAGCTATGGTGTTTTAACGGACTTGACAAAGTGCGTTGGCTGTCGACAGTGTGAATGGGCGTGCAATGAAGAGAACAAACTGCGCCCGAGTGAACCGGTCGAGAGCCTTGAGGATCAGTCTATTTTTGATAAATTCAGACGTCCTGATGATGAGCGTTACACGGTGGTGAATCGCTATAAGGGCAAAGGCCTGGGCGGCAGCGACATGTTTGTCAAGGTTCAGTGCATGCACTGTGATTATCCGCCATGCGTCTCAGCCTGCCTTGTCGGAGCGCTTAAAAAAGACCCATGGGGACCCGTCACATACGATGCGTGGAAATGTATCGGATGTCGTTACTGCATGCAGGCATGTCCGTGGCAGATCCCGGCTTACGAGTATAATAATCTCGTAACGCCCAGGGTCATGAAATGCACCATGTGCTTTTCTCGCACCACCACGGAGCATGAACCAAAGCCTGACATTAAGCCAAGTAATTTTCTGGGCCGCGGGCTTCCGCCTCAAGAGAAAGGTGAGCCTTCAGGAAAGGCTCCGGCATGCGTCTCAGCCTGCCCGCAGGAGGCGATGATCTTCGGCAAGCGTAGCGAGCTCCTTGAAATTGCACACGAGAGAATCAAGAAGCATCCGGACCGCTACATTGATCACGTCTTGGGTGAGCACGAAGTGGGCGGCACTGCCTGGATGTACATTTACAATCAGCCGTTCAATGATATCGATTTTCCGAAAGATATGCCTGACGAAAGCCCGGCCGCGCTTCTGGAATCGATCCAGCATGGGATCTTCAAGAAATTTGCAAGTCCTGTGATGCTCTTTGGCGCATGTGCAACTTTGATGCATGTAAACGGGTTTTTTAAACATGGAGACAAGCATGATACAGAAGGGGGGTCCGATCATGAGTAATAATTCACATGCTGCTATTGTAAAACCCCCTTTCTTTACACCGGGGGTATGTGTAGTCGCGATCATCGCATTGATAGGGCTTACCGGCATAGGGGCCAGGTTTCTTTTCGGGCTAGGTCATGTCACAAACCTTAACAATCAGTTTCCATGGGGATTATGGATCGGGGTAGACGTTGCCTGCGGCGTTGCCTTGGCAGCCGGCGGTTTTACGTCTGCCTTTATAGCAGAAATTTTAATGAAAGAGGACTTTCATGATATAGTCCGCCCGGCTCTGCTTACGGCCATGCTGGGCTATACCTTTGTCGGACTTGGGGTATTTGTGGATATTGGACGTTCCTATAATATCTGGCACATGTTGCTTCCTTCGATGTGGTCGCCGAATTCAGCCCTGTTTGAAGTCGGTATGTGTGTATCTTGTTATCTGACCGTTCTGTATATCGAATTTCTTCCCATAGCGCTTGAGCGTTTCAAGGACAGGGTACCATGGCCGGCAGTCAACGGCATCCTCCATTTTCTTGACAGGATCATGAAAAAAGTTATTTGGATCTTCATTATCCTTGGCGTCATGCTCTCCTGCATGCACCAGTCATCTCTGGGTGCGCTGAATGTTATTGCCGTTACCAAGATTCATCCACTCTGGTGGTCGCCTATCCTGCCGATGCTCTTCCTGCTTTCGGCCTTCTGCGTGGGTCCCTCCATGGTGATCTTTGAATCCGGCATTTCAATGAGATCATTCGGAATTCCTTACCATTACGAGTCACCGGTGCTTGCCAAGCTGGGCAAGTTCCTGCCGTTTCTACTGATTGTTTATTTTACGGCCAAGCTCGTTGATATGTTGAACAGGGAAACATGGGTCTACCTGGTCGATGGTTCTTTTGAGGGTAAGATGTTCATGCTGGAGGTAACCATCGGGGTCATCCTGCCTTTCTGCATCTTTGTCAGCGAAAAACTCCGAAACAGTTTTGTATGGCTCTGGGCGGCCGCTATGATGGTGGTTGCCGGCGTTGTGTTAAACCGTGTGAACGTATTTATTACAGGTGTGAACCCGGTATATCAGGATATGACAGGCCGTTATAGCCCCAAAGGCTGGGAATGGTGCGTCACAATCGGGTGTATCTGCATTATAGTATTAATAGCTAGGTTGATTATACTGAACTTACCGGTAATTCACGCGTTAGAGGGGGGACATGAGCATGAATAAAAAAACATTAAGCATATCATTGATGCTGTCCGCCCTTATGGCATTCGGCGCCGCATCTTCCTTTGCCAGTGACCACGGCGGCGGGCATGGGGAAGAACAAGCGGCTGCTTCTCACACCGGTTCTCAGTTGGATACTCGTGGACTGAACAGCTACTGTAGGAATTGTCATGTCAAGGGGGAATCTCCGACAAATGAAAAACCCGGTCTTTTGGAGGTCTGTCCGCGTCTGGGCGGAAATTTTACCGGCCAATATGCTGTTGACGACGGTCCGGACACAGTGACCATTGACCAGCTGGCGGATATCTACGGCCCGGTCGAGTTTGATCATATCGGACATGCCAAATGGTGTGAGCTTGGCAACGGATGTGTTGACTGCCATCATGTTGATATTGACGGCTTATCATCTTGCGGTGAGTGTCATGAATCATCTCCTGTGCGAAAGGACTTGAGAGTGCCTTCCTTAAAGGCGGTCTACCATTTGAACTGCATGGGCTGTCATCTGGACTGGGGACATGAGAATGCTTGCCAATACTGCCACGGAATAGCCGGAAAGGATGCTGACAAGGGTAGCCTGCCTCATAAAAAGGTTGCGCCTCAAAACACCTATGTGTACAAATCCGATCATGAAGGCGTCGTGACCTTTGAGCACAAAGATCACATGGGGATGTACGAAGGGCAGTGCGTTGCCTGCCATGCGGGTGAAAGCTGTAAGAGCTGTCATGATGTGGCTGTACATGCAACAGCTGAACGTGACTTGCTTGATTTCGGTGCCACGTGCGGTTCATGCCATGATGGCAATGCAGGGGAAATCGGCGCTTTCAAGCATGCGTCCACCGGTCTGGAGTTAAGTGAAGAGCATGTTGAGCTGGAATGCTCGGATTGCCATACTGACCGTAATTTTGCCGTAAAGAGCTGTGTTGACTGCCACGAAGATGAACTCAGTTACCCGGATGATCTTCCAGGCGAAAAGGCTCATTGAAAGATAAAATAATTCCTGATTGTATCGGAATAGAATAAAAAAACCCGGAAACAGCGCAGGCTGTGACCGGGTTTTTTTGTAAGCGTTCACAGGCACCGCATCTGCACGTGATCAGGGTAACCGGCATAGTTAGGCTATGGCCGGTCACCCTGATCACGCACAGCTACAGCACCTGTGAACGCTTACAGGTTAAGGGGATAGCCGTTGTTTGTGGGTTGTCTTGCCCCTGTGGTCAGTTATTTTCAACCTAACCTGCTTAAGCAGTTACCTTTTTCAGATCAAGAGTCTTTTCACATGCTTCATTACGGCATTGTGGATTTCATCAATGTCTCCTGTTGCGTCAACCCTTTTGATGTAGGTACGTTTTAACCGGTCAAAGACTGCTGCTACTTTGTTTAAGTTTGATTCCTGTTCAAAATCATTGAGTTCCTCCTGGCGGAGCGACTTGATTCGATGGATGCCGAGAGAGGGTTCTCCGACCAGCAGGAGAACGAGATCAGGGATCGGCGCAAAGGCCTCATTCCGTTTGAGTATATCTTCTTCATCCCGGCCCGCCGCTCCCTGATATGCCGCTGTTGAGAGGTAGTAACGGTCTGTGATCACAATTTTCCCCTTCGAGAGACTGGGACTGATTAATTTTTTCACGTGTTCGCGTCTGTCCGCCATGAAGAGTTCGAGCTCCTCTTCAGGCGAGACCTCATTTCTGTTCACAAGCACCTGTCTGATCTTTTGGCCGAACGGGCCGTTTGTGGGTTCCCTGGTTGAAATCACATTGTGACCCATTTTAGTCAGAGCTTCCGCCAGGAGTCGGAGCTGGGTAGTCTTGCCCACGCCGTCTATTCCTTCAAAGGCTATCAGCATTCCCGTCCGGTTCCGGTGGCTGTTATTTTTTTCCCCATGCTTCATAATGATTCTTCCCGCTTGAGTTTCCTGCGGTTTATAACTATTTCCCCTGCCATCCTGTAAGCGGCCTTAAGGCTTTTGATATCAGCGACTCCTTTGCCGGCAATGTCGTATGCGGTACCGTGATCAACCGATGTCCTTACGATCGGCAGGCCGATGGTCACGTTGACTCCATCGGAAAAGTGGAGCAGTTTGAAGGGGATGAGGCCCTGGTCATGATACATGCACACAACAACATCATATTCACCGTCAACCGCCTTTGCAAAAATCGTATCAGGAGGAAATGGACCGAATGCCTGCCAACCGTCTGAGCGGGCCTGATCGATTGCAGGTCTGATAATCCGTATCTCCTCATCCCCGAATAGTCCTCCCTCTCCAGCATGGGGATTGAGCCCTGTCACCGCAATTCTGGGGCCATTTATTCCGAAGTCATTACGCAGGGAGTCGGCTGTGATCCGGATAAGTTTGGTTATCGTGGATAAGGAAAGAAGGTCCGGGACATCTGACAGGCTGGAATGAATGGTCACCAGAGTGACACGGAGTTTGTCTCCGGCCATCATCATTGCGTAATCGGATGAACCACAGATCGAGGCGATCATTTCGGTATGGCCGGGAAAAGTGTAGCCGGCCGCATTAAGGGCCGATTTGGTGATGGGGCATGTGACCATGGCGGCGAGTTCCCCTTTGAGGATAAGATTTACCGCCTCCTCAATGTATGCGGCCATTGCCCGACCGGTCTCAATAGTGGGGTTCCCCCAGACAAGTTTGCCCGGATCAGGCAGCGTTGTCCCTGGTGACGGATCAAATACCGAGATTGCACCGGGTGTGACGGGTCGGCCCGGTTGCCAGGAGATGAGCCGCGGATTGAGTCCTAAGTCGTGGGCGCATTTTTTGAGAACTCCCAAATTGCCCAAGACTATGGGGGTAAACGGCCCTTCTGCCGCCGGTCTGGACAGGAAACGCAGTATCAGCTCCGGCCCGATTCCCACTGGACAACCCATTGTAATACCGATAAGACAGGACGGATCACTCATATGCCGTAACAGAGCTCAAACGCGTTTTTGATTATTTTAAGTTTTGGAGGAGTGCCGGTTTTTATCTGGACCGACACCACGTCAAACCGGGCAGGCCTGTCGTGCATGTCATGACTGTTCAGGTAAAAAAGCGCTACCTTGGAGAGTTGTTTCTGTTTTGCCGGTGTTACTGCCTCAAATGGGCTGCCATGTGTTGAATCGGAGCGGGTTTTAACCTCGACAAAAACAAGCGTGCCGGAATCTTCGACTATTAGATCAATTTCACCCATCCGCACCTGATAATTCTGTTCAAGTATTTTACACCCTGACTTTTTAAGATGCTCCCGGGCAAGGTTCTCCCCCCATTTTCCTAATGATTTTCGTTTTTTTGTCATGGTTGTCGGGAGATATATTCCCGAACCCCCTTGAAGGTCTTCCGGTGAATTTCACACGGGCCGTGCTCTTGTATGGCGCGGCGGTGCGCAGCAGTCGGATATCCTTTATGCTTTGAGAAATTGTACTCCGGGAATTTGAGGTGAAGCTTTTGCATCAGTTCATCTCTTGTCACCTTGGCAATGATTGATGCTGCGGCAATTGATGCGCTTTTTGTTTCGCCCTTGACTAGGGGTTTCTGAGGAATCGTAATGGGAACCGGGAATTTTCCGTCCACAAGAAGATAATCGGGTCTTAAAGTAAGGAGGTTCGTAGCCCTTTGCATGGCGAGCAGGGACGCTTGAAGTATATTGATCTCGTCAATCTTGGCAGGGGAAACTATGCCCACACCGATCATGGCGTCCATGTTCTGCAATTCGCCATACAGTCTTTCGCGGGCTTTGGGGGTGAGCTTTTTGGAATCCTTAAACCGTCCGTAATCACAGTCGAAAGGCAGGATGACACTGGCTGCGATTACAGGGCCGGCCAATGGACCGCGGCCGGCCTCATCCACTCCTGCAACCAGATTAAAACCCTGTTTCGCAAGGTCCCGTTCAAAGGAGAATGTGTCGATTCTCGCAACCACTTAATTTTGTTAGTTAAAACCTTTTTCCTTGATGCGGGCCGCCTTGCCGCGGAGGTTCCGGAGGTAGTAGAGTTTGGATCGACGCACCTTGCCGCGGGTGACTACTTCAACCTTTTCAATCCTTGGCGAGTGCAAGGGGAAGGTCTTTTCAACGCCAACGCCGTGGGAAATCTTCCTTACAGTAAAACTTGCGTCCATGGTTCCCTTTCTTCTGCGGATCACAACTCCCTTAAAGATCTGTAACCTCTCTTTGTTGCCCTCTATGATTCGGATATGGACGTTGACCGTGTCACCCGCCCTGAAATTCGGTATGTCGTGGCGCATATTTTCTCTTTCGATCTGCTCAAGAACATTCATTTTTTTACTCTCCACTTGTTCAACCGGAGTTTTCCGGCTTTTGTTATAAAATATTCAGAAATTGAGTAACTATTCAGCAGCACTCCATAGGAATGCAATCAGGTCGCCCAGCATACTGATATGTATAGCTGATCAACCTGCTTGCCTCCCTATGAAGCGCTGCAGAACAGTTACAGTTCGGTGGGTTTAGCTATATTTCGGCATCACGCTGAATAGTTACGAAGTTGATTTAGTTCCAGTTTATCTAGGTTAGGTTATTGCCGGTTACCCAGGAGCCGGTCTAATACTATCGCTGCAGCGGATCTCACCGACAGGTGGTTGTACTCTCCCTGACCTTTAATGGGGGGCAGGAGACCGTCAACCGCGTTCAGCGCTTTCGGCGTTAAGCCCCAAGCCGTTCCGAACAGTATCAGAAGCTGTTCTCCGGAATAAAGCTTTTTCCGGGTCAGATCATAAGACCAAGTGTTTGTATGCTCATTTGCGCTGGTGGCCAGGATTGCTGGACGTTTCTCCCATTTTTCAGTGGTCAGGGCAAACAATTCATCCAGGTCGCTACAGAGGCGCACAATCGAGAGAGCGTCCTTTCTATTGGTGTTGTATTTCGCCCCATGCCCGGTTTGCCAGTGGGCTGTTATCTCATTGACCAGTTCCTGCTGGTCCTGATACGGGGTCACGATGTAGAGCGTGTCCACCCCGTATGTCCGGCCGGCCCTTGCAATGTCGTGCAGGTCGAGGTTGGTGACCGCTGATCCGATGGTCTCCCTATTTTTGTTGTATACCGGATAGTGGACCAATGCAAGATCTAGTTTGATTTGCATTTTCATATCTCATGATGGTGTCGCAAAAAGTCCGATCTACTGCGCCTTGCACCCCAAGGGCACTTCCTGCGGGGCGTATATCGAACTTGGAGTTTATGCCCCTTGCGGGTACTTAGCCATCCCAATACTTTTTGCGAGACTATAATCTCATGACTTTTTACGAGTGCATCAATAATTCCTTGTCCACTCCGTACTTTTTTAGAATCTTGATCTCGCTTTTGTTAAAGTTTACATGCTCAAGCAGCTCAGGTCTTTTTTGCAATGTCTGCCGCACCGAGGCCGCGAAGCGCCATTCGAAAATGGCTTTGTGGTCTCCGGACAACAGGACATCCGGGACCTTAACTGAATCAAATACCCTGGGTCTGGTGAATTGAGGATGCTTGAGCAACCCTTGACTAAAGGTGTCGTTTTCAGCCGAATCAGCGCATCCAAGCACGCCTGGTATCAGCCGAGTAATGGCATCAATCAGTATCAAGGCTGCCAATTCTCCGCCTGTGAGAACGTAATTCCCAATGGAGATCTCTTCGTCAACAAATCCTGCCCTGATTCGTTCATCCACGCCCTCGTATCTGCCGCACAATAACACCAGGTGGTCCAGTTGCGCCAGTTCCCCGGCTACTTCCTGGGAGAATAACCGGCCCTGCGGGCTGAGCAGGATTACATGGGCGTCTGGGGCCAGGGTGTGCACATGCCGAAGAGCCGCGGCAATAGGTTCGGGTTTCATCACCATGCCTTCGCCGCCGCCGAATGGGCGGTCATCGGTCATGGCGTGTTTGTCAAGGGCAAAATCTCGTATGTTATGTATCTCTATCTCGATTTTTTCGTCCCGCACCGCCCGTCGGATAATCCCTTCCTGCAGGGGGGATTTAAGCAGATCGGGGAAAATGGTGAGAACGTCAAATTTCATACGTTGTTTTGTAAATATTCGGGTACGTGCGAAAAACTTTTAAAAACCACTGAATGTAAATGTTTGGCAGTGCACCCAAGCACTTCCGTTGGGCGCGTGCAGATGGAGTGCTGCCGAATATTTAGGTTGTTTTCAGCGGTTAGTATTAAGCAGTCCGGGAGTCGGGGAAATGATCAGGGTGCCTGTCTCCTCATCTATATCTACAATCAGATCGTCCGAGGCCGGGATCAGATACTCCCGGTCAAGGCCTGTAATCACCAATATGTCATGGCCCGGGGTTGCCATGAGTGATGTAACGGTCCCCAGCTCACGGCCGTCCTCCGTGACCACCCGCAGTCCTTTCATGTCGTGCCAGTAATACTCGTCAGGCCCAGGTTCCGGCAGGTATTGCCTTTCAATCCAGATCTCACTGCCGCATAATTCTTCCGAATCATTTCGATTCGCCAAGCCTTCAAGCTCTATTATGGCGAATTTTTTTTGGCTGCGGCTTCTGATAACCCTGTAGGCCTTTCGTTCCCCGGTGGATTGGTCTCCAATGATCACCTTGGGGTATGATTTGAAATCGTCCGGGAATTCCGAGAAAGGAAGTGCCTTTATTTCTCCCTTGATTCCGTGAGCCTTAACAACCTTGCCGACCAAGACCTGATTCTGTTCAGCGTCACAACCGGATTTTTTTCGGGGAGGCGTATTTTTTCCGGCCAAAATCTTGCTATTCATTGACCTTGATTACCCCTTGAAGCCCTCAGTCGATTATCTCGAGCCTCGCCCTTTTGTTGTTTTTCACCGCGACCGTGGTCAATAGCGACCGGATGGCCCGTGCGGTCCGGCCTTGTTTGCCGATCACCTTGCCCAGGTCTTCCTTGGCAACCCGCAATTCCAGTACAATCTGGCCTTCCTGCTCAGACTCGGATACCTCAACCGCATCGGGTTGGTCCACAAGAAATGTTGTAATAAAATTAACCAGTTCCTTCATATAAATTTAAATCCTGTCACTCAGCGGGAACGGTTGTTGCCGCCTTTTTTAGAAGACTTTTTACTGTTGTGGTGGGCAGAGCGCCTTTGTCCAGCCAAAACTGGATTTTTTCCTGGTAGAGTTTGACCTCAAACGGGTCCTTCATGGGATCATAGGTTCCTACTATCTCCAGAAATTTTCCATCCCGTGGTGCTTCGGAATCAGCTACCACGATACGGTAGAAAGGCATCTTTTTCCTGCCGAATCTGCTTAAACGGATTTTTACCGCCATTTTTTTCCTCCTGATTTGTTATGGGTTCTGCTTCGGGTTTGAACCCGAAAAATTGAATATCATATTGAATATATGAACGGGTTATCGGGACAGGCCTTTTGGTCTTTTCCGCTTCCTTTTCCCCCCGCCCCCGCCCATTGGGCCTCTCATTTTTTTCATCATCTTGAGCATTTCGGTATAGCTCTTGATGACCTTGTTTACATCCTGGACCGTGGTCCCGCTGCCCCTGGCGATACGTTGCCTGCGGCTTGCATTAATAATCTGGTGCTTGCGGCGCTCATTAAGAGTCATGGATTTGATGATCGCTTCCACCCGGACAAGTTCTCTTTCATCCGGTTTCGGCATTTTTTCAAGCTGCTTGATCCTGTTCAGGCCAGGTATCATGCCCATGATCTGTTCCAGGCTTCCCATCTTTTTTATCTGCTGGATCTGGTCTAGAAAGTCTTCAAGGGTGAAGGCGTTTTTCTTGATTTTTTTGGCAAGTTTTTCCGCCTTTTTTTTGTCAATAACCTCTTCAGCCTTCTCGATCAGCGTCAGAATGTCACCCATCCCCAAGATGCGTGATGCCAGCCGGTCTGGATGAAAAATTTCAAGTGCGTCGAGATTTTCGCCGGTACCAACAAACTTGATAGGTTTTTGGGTTACCTTTTTTATTGATAGGGCTGCGCCGCCGCGGGCATCACCCTCCATTTTCGTAAGGATTACGCCGGTAATCTTAAGATCATTGTTGAATTTTTCAACAACCGTGACCGCGTCTTGCCCGGTCATCGCATCAGCGACAAACAGGATTTCGGCAGGCCTGACCTCTGTTTTGATTTGAGCGAGTTCCCCCATTAGGACTTCGTCAATGTGGAGCCGTCCCGCCGTGTCAAGGATCAAGATGTCGTGACGATGTTCCTGTGCCGCCGTTACCGCACTCCTGCAGATCGACACTGGATTCTGGTCGTTTCGTGAAGGATGAACGGGCACGGAAATGCTTTTTCCCAGAATGCGAAGCTGTTCGATAGCAGCCGGACGATAGACGTCGGCCGGCACAAGATAGGGTCTGCGGCCCTTTGATTTCAGAAATCGGGCCAGCTTGCCCGCGGTTGTCGTCTTGCCCGAACCCTGTAGCCCGACCAGCATGATAATGGCTGGTGACGGTCCTGTCAGCTTCAGGCCTTCGTCTTGACCGCCGAGCAGTTCGATCAATTCGTCATGGACAACCTTGACTACCTGTTGGCCGGGAGACAGGCTTTCAAGAACATCTCTGCCGGCAGCCTTTTCCGTTACAGTAGCGATGAACTCCTTTACGACCTTGAAATTGACGTCAGCCTCAAGAAGCGCCATGCGGACTTCACGCATGGCATCTTTGATGTTCTCCTCTGTAAGCTTGCCGTGGCCACGGAGTTTTTTAAAGACATCATTTAAACGGTCTGACAGACTTTCGAACATGATAATAGGCTCGCGTTAACTAGTGCCCATCCAGAAATGGCCTTTTTGCCCGATTTCTGCGTCACAGCGAAAAAGAAAAATGCTCACATATACCTAATATGCGGAATTTATACCCGAATGGGTGCTTTTTTTCACTGTTCCTTGATCTAGACCAAAAATTCTCATTTTTGGTCAGACACTAACTGCTCATTGTTACGGATATTTTTCCGAAAAAATTTTTCTTCCGGAGAGTTGTATGCAATATTTCAGAAAATCCGATATATTAATTGGATGTGATGATTATGTCAACAATTAACTGATGTTCGTCCAGAAAGGGCCCTTCCGGGCTTTATTAGGGATTACGGGCCAGGTGGCAGCAAAAACAACAAAAAAGTCAATCCGTTGTCCTGACCCCGCCCCCTCTGCCCGGCAAATGTAAAACTTTTGTAAAAGTTTATTGCCCGGATTGACGAACTGGTGGATGACCGATAAGTTTGGTCTTTTTTGCCCGGCAAGCTATGCAACTATAACCTGCCTGCACAAAGAATTTAAGTTTGGATATCTTTTACGATATATCTCCCTTCACTGTAAAATTGCTATATCATCCTGAATATGTTACAAGATTTTTTTGTTTTTTGGGTGGTGGCAATCAATTCGTATGAGCTTGCAAAAAAATCAATTAAGTTACGATGCAGAGGCAGCTCTGGTAAGGACAAAGGAAATTAAGGAGATTATGACTTATCCCAAAATCATTCAGGGTGGTATGGGAATAGGGGTTTCGAATTGGCGTCTGGCCAGGGCCGTGTCAGAGGCTGGGCAACTGGGCGTGGTTTCAGGCGCATGTCAGCATGTTGTGCTTGCGAGACGCCTTCAGGATGGCGACCCTGGCGGACATTACCGTCGGGCCTTTGAGCATTTTCCTGTCCAGGAATTTGTCAGTGAAGTGATGGGAAAATATTTCGTTTCCGGCGGCAAATCCGCAAAAGAACCTTATGTGATTGTTCCGGTTTTCGTTCAGAAGCCGGGACATTTTCTTCAGAAATTGGCCGTACTTTCGACTTTTGCCGAAGTGTATCTTGCAAAGCAAGGCCATGACGGCCTTGTGGGAATCAATCTGCTCGAAAAGACAACATTACCCAACATTTTTTCCCTGTACGGGGCAATGCTTGCAGACGTGGATTACGTGATCATGGGCGCCGGTATTCCGCGGGAGATTCCAGGTGTCCTGGACCGGCTGGCCGGTCATGGAGAAGCTTGCCTCAAGCTGTCTGTCGTGGGCCAGGACACTGAAGATGATTACAGGGTCAGGTTTGATCCTAAAGAAATTATTCCAGACTCTCTTCCTGAACTCAAACGGCCGAAGTTCCTTGCAATAGTCTCGTCGGTTACGCTTGCTCTGATGCTTGCGAAGAAATCTACAGGCAGAGTTGACGGTTTTGTTGTGGAAGGGCCGACCGCAGGGGGACACAATGCGCCACCCCGCGGGAAGGTGGTTCTGGATGAAAAGGGTGAACCGGTTTATGGAGGGCGTGACAAGGTCGATTTTGTCAAGTTGAGGAAAATCGGTCTGCCGTTCTGGATTGCCGGCTCTTACGGAACCCCGGAAAAATTGGTGGAAGCGATTGAGCTGGGAGCAGAGGGGATTCAGGTGGGAACGGCTTTTGCCTTTACGGATGAGACGGGTTTTTCACGTGAGATCAAGGATCGTGCCATTTCAATGGCAATCAGCAACCATGCCGAGGTTTTCACTGATCCCAAGGCATCTCCTACAGGTTTTCCCTTTAAGGTCCTTTTGTTGAAAGGGTCTCTTTCCGAGGAAGCGGAATACAACGCCCGTCCCAGAAATTGTGACTGCGCTTATTTGAGAAGCATGTATAAGAAGGCGGACGGTACTATTGGATATCGCTGTTCCGCTGAACCCGAGTATTTGTATGAAAAGAAGGGGGGTGACCTTATCGATACAATCGGGCGTGTCTGTCTGTGTAACTCGCTGTTGGCAGATGTCGACATCCCGCAGATGCGAAATGACGGCTATGTTGAAAAGACATTTGTCACGTGTGGAAATGACATTATTTCACTTCCAAGGTTTCTTGGGAAAGGTGACAAGGGCTTTTCAGCAACTGATGTAGTAAAGTATCTTCTGAGTCTTACCGAATAACTTGAGCTGACCAATCGTAAGCGTTCACAGGCGGCATATCGCACGTGACCATATAAATTGGTCGCCCTGATCACGCACACCTCCACCACCTGAGTTGACCGCTTACACGGTAAGAGGATAACCGTTGTCCGGTTACCTTGCCCCCGTGATCAGTTACGTTTTCTTGCTTTTTAGTACCTTAGAAAATATTTTTTGCGCGTTTCTACCCCTCAAGGGGGTACTGAAAAGAGTCCAGGACCTTTAAAAATCCCAGTTTATCTGGGTTAGGTCTGTCCTTAAATTACTGCCTTTTTGTGTTAATGGATTTTTTTCTTGACACCCGGAAGTTATCCGTTGTATTCGTTTTTTGTTGAGTATTTTTTTGCATTGGAGTGGGTGTTATGCCTTTAGGCGACATTTTAAAGGTCACTGTTTATACGGACGGAGCCTGCAGCCCCAATCCAGGGCCTGGAGGGTGGGGTGCCATTCTGTTGTATGACGGAAGAGACCCTCAGGAACTGATTGGATGGGAAAGCGGCGCCACTACCAATAACCGTATGGAGCTTCGGGCAGCTCTGGAGGCGTTGCAGACTCTCTCCGGCCCGCATCATGTACAGCTTTTCACAGACTCCAAGTATTTGCGCAACGGAATCACCCGGTGGCTCTCTATCTGGGAAAAGCGCAACTGGCAGACCAAGGAGAATACCGATGTTAAAAATCAGGATCTGTGGCGGCAATTAGCTGAACAGAACCGGCGCCATCAGATTGCATGGCGGTGGGTCAAGGGCCATGCTGGTGACAGGTGGAATGAACGGGTGAATCATCTCGCCGCCTCGGCGGTTCCGGTTCAGGAAATGCCCCTGGATGATGATCGGGCCATCCATATTTTTGCGGCAGCTTCATATTTGAGCAGCAAGAGAAAAGGTGGGTGGGGTGTTCTTTTGCGCTATCAGAACAGAGTCAGGGTCCTGGCAGACGCTTTAGAGAATACATCCGGCAACCGTATGCATTTAAAGGCAGCGATTGCGGGACTGAATGCAATTCGACGTCCGCTGCCGATTCACCTGTACACTGTGTCGAGTTACCTGAAGGATGGAGCAACCGTATGGGTTGAAAAATGGTCAAAAAACAAGTGGTTGACCAGGGAAGGGAAGCCGGTAAGGCATCGTGACCTGTGGCAGAAGCTGGATCGTTTGACAGGAATCTATTCGATCACCTGGCATGTCATTAAAAAGAACGATGTGCCGGATTGTATGATTGATGCAAAGCAGCTGGCAAGAGAAGCGGTCCGCATGGACTGATGGTAACCGATCACAGGTGCTCCAGCTGTACGTGATCGGTTACGACTGATGTTTACGGTAAAGAATTAACGCGACGGCCTGAGAGTTTGGCGGAAAAAACAAGGAGAGCGGATTTCTTGGAGGTTGATAGTATGCCGGATCGTGAGAGAGGAACCGTTAAGTGGTTCAATAATGCAAAGGGCTATGGATTCATCAAGAGGGATGAGGGCGATGACGTATTTGTTCACTTCAGGGCGATACGCGGAGATGGATATCGGACCCTTAAGGAAGATCAGGCTGTTGAGTTTACTGTAGTTGAGGCGGAAAAAGGTTTTCAGGCGGAAGATGTAGTTGCAGTCGCGTAAGTCCGTAACAAAAACAATTTGACATTATCCGTAAATGACGTTTTTTGGATAAATTATAGCTAGTAGTTTGTCCAGAAATGGCCCTTTTGTTCAATCACTGCGGCATGCTCAAAAAATAATCCTCGTAATATCAATCAGATGACTCCGATTATTTTTATCGCATTCCTTGATCTTGAACAAAATTGCTCATTTCTGGATGGACGCTAAATCAGAGGATTTGAAAGATGAATAATCTGGAATCAACCGGAAAGGACCACTCATTTAAGATCTTTCCGGAACAGAGGATGGATTCCGATTTTCCGTGGCAGGTCTGGATTGTGGGCTGGATCGCCCTGTTCAAGGCATGTTCCTGGTTGTCCTGTGATCCCAACATTTCAGAGTCGGTTGGGGTGGCGCTCAGCTATAAGTACATGATTTTAATGATACCGCTGGTCGTAATGGGACTTGGTGTATGGAACCAGAGAAAATGGGCTGTCTGGGGACTTATCGTAATCTCTATTGCGGAACTTCTGTTCTTTGTCGTATATCCGGCATCTTTAAAATCATTTTCCCTTGAGTCCTCAACATCCATCTTGCCGCTTCTCCTGTCTCTTGGCGTTTTTACAATAAACGGCCCTGTAAGCGACGTATTTATCCTGCTTTTTGCACCTTTTCTGCTCAAATATGTGAGGTAAGCTACCTGAACAATTTATTTCTTTTTCCTTCGGCTTTTGCGCCTAGGGAGCACTCCGCAGATCTTATCCGTAAACTGCTTTACCACCTGAAAATACATTTTCCCCGTGTGCTCAAAAATAGTGTTGTGGTCCGCACCGGGTACTATCTGAAACTGTTTTGACCTGGCAGCGGATTCGGACTGTAGGATTTCACCGGTCTCCGGCGGGATCAGCTGGTCGTGTTGGCCATGGATTATGAGGGTGGGCCGTGCGGATTTGGAGATCTTCCGTATGTTGCCGAAATCATCCGAAACGGTGAGACCCAGTCCCTGCACATCAACATCCAGGGCTACCAGGAACGGAAGTGTTGCTGCAAATCCGCTGTTAATAATAATACCTGCAATATCATCAGGATAAGTTGCTGAAAGTTCCAGGGCGCTTGCGCTGCCGAGCGAACTGCCCATAACGATAACAGGGCCGGTCCGGTTTTCAGCCTTGAGCCGTTTTTTTATCTCCTTTAAGATCAGATGAGCATCCTGCATCATTGATGTGACAGTGGGGGTTCCTCCGCTTTTCCCGTAGCCTCTGTAGTCCACTGCAAGGAAACTCAGCCCTGCCTCGACAAACATCCGGCCGATAGTATCGTAATCGCTTGCGATTTCATCGTTGCCGTGAAAAAACAGGATATTAGGGTCATCCTGTCCTGCCATGTGGAATCTGCCGCCCACGGAAATGGAGTCCTCAACCGGCATCTCAAAGTCAATAATGGACGGCCCTACAGCCGTTTTAGTTTCGCTACGCGGATGAAACAGCGCCTGTAGCACCTCGGGTCGGTCCAGCCCGGAATAGTCAAATTCACTTGATGTCATAAAGAAGCCTTTTGTGTGTTATTTATGAACGAACCCTAAATATTAATTGTCAGTAACTGTTTGTCAATTGATAATTTCCGTTTGTGCGAGGATTCTTTCGGCAGGCGCTTTTTTTCATGTTTAAGCTTAAGGTCTTGAAACCTGTGATGCAGGTGGTAAACTGCGCGGACTATGATCTACTGTAATTACTGCCCGGGATACTGCTGTTATCGTTTAGAGGGGTCGGTTCTCACGATTACCGCTTTTGATATAAGTCGTCTGGCCCACCATCTTGGGATTTCAGACAACGAATTTATGCATAGTTATATGGAAACCAGGAGGACATTCAGGGTAAGGGAGGATGGCTCCTGCATCTTCCAGTCACAAGACAAAATGGTCCGACGGTGTACCGTGCATGAGGCAAGACCGACCCAGTGCCGTAAATTTCCGTACGGCAAGCCATGTCCCTATCTGGAGAGGGAGGACCTTCTCTCTGTCATCCAGCCCCGTATTGAAGCAGGACTTGCCGAGTCTTGGAAAAAAGAGGGGTGAGTAAACCGGGTCAAAAAACCGCTTCCGTCCGTTCCTCCGACAGCGGTAGTCGTCCAAGCCTTCCCGTGATCGACCCGCGTTCCTATCTGATTTTTTTAAAAGAGAATCCTCGTTACAGAAGCTTCTGGCTTTCAGGCGTAATAAGCCAGATCGGGAACTGGTTCAACTACATTGCCATATTTGTATTGCTCACAAAGTTGACCGGGTCCGGAATGGCGGTGAGCTGGTTTCTGATAGCCAAGTTCATCCCGACCAGCTTCCTCGCTCCGGCCGCAGGAGTTGTTGCCGACAGGTTTTCCAGGAAGAGCATCATGATAGTAAGCGACCTTTTAAGGGTCGGGGTGGTACTATGTTTTCTCTTTGTCAAAAAACCGGAGCATGTCTGGCTCGTCTATTTTCTCGCTCTTGTCCAGGAATCGATCTGGACCTTTTACGATCCTGCCCGTCGCGCTTCAGTGCCCAACATCTGCGCGTCTCATGAATTACATCTCGCAAATGCGTTAAGCGGTGCCACATGGTCGGTCATGCTGGCTCTGGGGGCCGCAATGGGCGGTTTTGTCACCCATTGGTTCGGATGGGAGACAGCCATAATTGTTGATGCGGCGAGTTTTGTCATATCCGCGTCGATTATGGCGAGAATCGATTTCCCTGAACGGAAGGTTACAGGGCGCGTAGCCTCTACCTGGAAAGACCTCACCGGCATCACAGCCTTATGGGAAGGCGTAAGATATGTGATCCATCACAGGGAGGTTGCTGTTTTGTTGTTGGTCAAAAGCGGCTGGGCGCTGGGAGGAGGGGTTCTGGTTCTCTTGACGGTATTCGGGGAACAGGTTTTTACAACCGGCGGTCATGGCGTCGGAAGCGGGATACTGTACAGCTTCCGTGGGGTCGGGGCAGCCCTTGGCCCGCTTCTGGCATGGCATATCCTTGGTGAATCGAGAAATGCCATGTACCGTGGCATATGTTTTTCATACTTTGTCGTCTGCGCGGCCTACATGGCATTTGCCCGGGCTCCTGGGATCCTCTGGGCTATTCCCTGTGTGTTTATCGGCCACCTTGGCGGCTCGACTCAGTGGGTGTTCAGCACCACGCTTCTTCAGGAAAGTGTGCCGGATCAATTCCGAGGCAGGGTGTTTGCCGCTGAGATGGCAATGCTTACCTTCATTTTGAGCCTCTCTACCTATTTTACAGGCATGGCCCTGGACGCAGGAAGTCATCCGAGGGTGGTTGCAACCAGGTTAGCCCTGATTTTTCTCCTGCCCGGTGCGTTTTGGGGCCTTTATCTCTGGATTGGAAGGAGGGTGAAAGGGTAAGGATTTTTGGATTACGTAACTTCCAAGATCGCCTTTTTAACACCATTAAAGAGGGTGTCCAGCTCATCCAATGAGATCGCGAGCGGCGGCAGCAGCACGATCACGTCTTCTAGTGGCCGTACTATTACCCCATGTTTTCTTGCTTTGAGAATTA
>DAOVYS010000059.1 GCA_030635485.1 Pseudomonadota bacterium
ATTCCAATTCGTAATTCCTAATTCGTAATTTCTAATTGCCCTCACTGTCCAGGACCGCCATGATGGAGTGATGCGGGTGGGATGATGAGAGGGGCTCGGTTTCAACCGCCCCGTTGATCTTTTGGAACAGCTCATAAAATGATATATCCGGAAAGAGATAAAAGCTCAGTTTATCGTTGCAGGTTGATGATTGTTCAAGTGAGTTCACAGCATCGGACCATGCGGCAACTTCCTTTTCAAAGAGAGGGTGCGTATCTTTGCCTTCTTGATTGTCCGTCACAGGGAATATCGCATTCGGCGCTGTCTCTTCAGTCCGCACCGTCTGTTTGCCTTGTGTGATTTCCCGCAGGACTTGAGTGATTTCTTTGATGCACTTTCCTGCAATTGAACGGAACGAGCTGCGCAGGCTCATGTATTCGGCATCCTCTGCCTGACCGGAGTCCGGCAGGGTGATTGAAAACAGCTTCACAGGCGCCTTTTTAAAATGATATTCAAGGGCATCAAAGAGAGGCATTGCATTTATGAGACCGGTTGTCAGAATCAACGGCCGTTCTTTAATATTCCGGTCGGCAATGTAGAGCCGGCCCCACGCCTTTATCAGATATTCCTTTCTGATCGGGGAATGCGAGGGAACCGAGATGTCCTGCATGGTGAAAGAGATATTGTCGGGAATTTCATTACAAAGTGCTGTTGCATCTTCCAGCGCTGTCTTTTCTGAAGAGTCATCCTTGCCACGCAGGGATTCCATAATATCTGTCCGGCGAGACTCGATTCGGGCAAGTCCCTCACTGATTTCCTTATCTGCATGGTTATGGGATTCCGCAAGCTTTAAGAGAAGTCTGGCCCGCCACATTTCCTCATTGGATTCGGTTGCTGCCGGGCTCTTCGCGGTATGTCCATCTGTTCTGGAAAAGTTTGATATAAGTGCATATACGGATGCCTCGTTCCAATCAATCAAGTGGTCACGGGACAGGGAGGAGAGATAGCCTCCATAGTATTCATTTTCATGGCCGGTGAGATCCTTTATCATGTTCTGGAATTTTAAAAGATCGTCACCCAGGGGCGCAGGCGCATATTTTCTGATCAGTTCGTCTGCTGGAAAACTCTCATCTTCCGGCCCTGTTTCCGCTTCAGTGGGCTGATAGAGATAGATTGAATCAAAAAAGAGCAGTAGTTTTTTTGCGGTCTTTTTATCTAAAATAGTATCTGGAAAGAAGAGGGTAGTATCACAGTTCATGTTTTAATTCCTGAAAAAATCGATTAGTATTTTGTTATTCTTTGTGTTGTGACTTGCGGTTTTGTCGGACAGTTTCCTATGTTTCGGTGAGCACAGCCCATCCTAATAAATGAGGGACCCCGATTTGGAGTTGCAATCTTAATGAAAATTCGCGAACGAATCACTCTTATTTTGCTGATAATTGCCCTGGCATTATTTTGCCCTGTCAGATATCATCCCGGCCAGTTATCCCTGACCATTGTCGAAACCCTGAACGAAGTGCTGCCCTTGGCCTCAATTGTGACCGGAGCCACGATATGCATTGTCTATTTTGTCCAGAAGGTGATAGGAGAACGGCTTCCCTGGGACAGAATTTTACGAATATTTTTGGGAATAGGCGTGTCTCTTGAGCTGTTTTACGCATTGTACCATTTTTTGAGCCAGGTTCATGGATAAAGGGATCAGGTGTCAGGGATCAGGGGCCGGGGCCGCCATTAACTTTAAAAAAAGTTATGATTTTGAATATTCAAATTTTTTTGGGGCTACCCATTTGGAAGTGCTAACTCTCCCCCAAGCATCACTTTCAAGTATAACTCCCCGACCCCTATTCCTCTGTCACATCATATTTTGCTTTGAGGTCGGATATCAGTGAATTCAGGGCCGCTTGGTTTTTCCGCCTCACGAGTCTGCTCTCAAGTTCTTTTTTGATCTCCTGAAATGGTTGTTGGGACCGGGCCTTTTTTGCGGTTGTCTTAAGTATGTGCCAGCCGAATTTGGTGCGAAAAGGCTCACTGACAGTGTCAGGCAGCGTTTTAAAGGCTACTTCCTCAAATTCTTTGAGCATTGTCCCTTGTCCGAAAAAACCGAGGTCTCCTCCATTTTTTCTGGTATTGGGATCATTTGAAAAGGTCATTGCCTGGTCTCTAAATGATTCACCCTGCATAAGCCTTTCATGGATTTCGAAAATGGTCTTTCGGGCCTGTTCTTCTTCGTCTGCGCTTGGTTTGGCTGGAAGGGCGATCATGATATGGGATGCTCTGACCTGTTCGCTGATCACGAATTCATCCAGGTGGGAATCATAATATTTTTTAAGCTTTTTCCCCGGTATTGAGGTGGTCTGTTTAAGCCGCCTGGTGATAAGCTCCTTGGCCAGGAGCTGTTTTTTGAATTCGTTTATTCTGATTTTTACTTCGGGAAGTTCCGCAATGCCTGTTGCCTCGGCCTCTTTTGCAAGCAGAGTTACCTCCACCCATCGGTTGATCAACTCCTGCTGCTTTTCGGTATCGCCTTTGAGCATGGATCTTAACTCAGGGGGCAGGGTCCTTATCTTGAACTCGAATATCTGAGCAGTCAGCCGTTCGTCTCCTACCTTGGCCAAGATTTTTTCATCAGTTTCGTCTCCTGCCAGGGCAACCTGAAATTGGCAGAGAAAAACAAATAAACTCACAATAATAATCTTTTTTGTCATCACAAAATCACTTTTTGTTCAGTTTTAGGTACTGGGAACCGTTCACCAGGGGTGCGAACTTACGGTTTATCTGATAATGGAATTTCGTTTATGAAAGCCGGATGGAACAGTCATGTTCGGCATTACCATTGATTCCATGCCGAGCATGGTGCCGGGGTTGGTTACTGAATTGCATCCCGTCTGCACATGGTCTCCGAGAAGGGCACCCAGTTTTCTGAGCCCTGTGTCGATCATTCCCTCCTCTGTTTTTATCTGGACGTTGCCGGGAATGAAACGAAGATTTGCAAGCTTTGTGCCTGCTCCGAGATTGACGTTATTCCCCAGGATGCTGTCGCCTAAGTAGGCGAAATGGCCGGCCTTGGCATCATCTAAGAGAATGGAATGCTTGATTTCCGTAACATGGCCCAGTACGCATCTTTTGCCTGCCAGGCAGTAGCCTCTTAAATAGGCGCCCTGACGTATTTCTGTCCGGTCTCCTATGATTGTCGGGGATTTAATAAATGCTCCTGATTCAACCAGAACCCCGGAACCAAGGCTGATCCGGCTTCCGCACAGAACCGCTCCCGCCATGATCACCGCGGCAT
This sequence comes from Pseudomonadota bacterium, assembly GCA_030635485.1. Lineage (GTDB taxonomy): Bacteria > Desulfobacterota > Desulfobulbia > Desulfobulbales > DAOVYS01 > DAOVYS01. The sequence goes on from DAOVYS010000059.1 coordinate 3,269, forward strand.
TTTCCAGTAACCGGCCATTGTCGTAGACTTTGAGTTTCCCCTTTGTCGCATCCCCGAATTCAATCGTGAATCGCCCGCCCTTTTCAAAAGAGCCGTTTAGAAAGACAAGTGTCTCGGGTAAAGGTTCACCTGATTTAATCAGGTCGGTATCAATTTTCAGGTATGACCACGAATCCATGTAGGCCTTCAGGGTCTTTAAGGGACCCCAGACATGATCATTGCCGGGAAAGAGATCTTGATACGCAAACGAGGAGACATCGTAAAAGGATTTAACTGTCAGCATAACATTTACCTGAGGGGTTGGGGAATGCTTACGTTTTTTATGGATAACCATCTTGATAATATGGTAGATTTTTCAGTATGGAGCAATTTGATGTTTTGTTCAAGCAAATTTGACATGTGTATGGAAAGTCTTGAAAATGGAACCCTCCATTGTCTTGACTTGGCAGGATACAGTGTTTAAGGTAAAAAAACTTTTTGATTTTTTAAGAATTTTTATTGAAATTAGGAGGTTGTCCGAGAATAGCAATTTTTTCTCAAATCGAGGCATTTTCAAAAAATAAGCGCAGTCATATGTGTGATATTACGAGCATTATTTTTTGGAAATAACGAAGAGTTGGGGAAAAAGTCTATTCTCGGACAGCCTCCTAGGATAACCTGCCTGTTTGTAAGGGTGGGCTGTGCCCACTAAAACAGCTATACAAAAATACGGAGGCCTTCTGTGGATATAGACGATACCATGAGCAGTGAGATGGGTAGCGCGCCACTGCCGGATGAGACCGAAATTCCGGATGTGTTGCCGCTGATGGCGGTCCGGGATGTTGTCATATTTAATTACATGATTATCCCTTTGTTTGTGGGAAGACCTGCCTCGGTGGGGGCGGTGAATGACGCCTTGACAAGAGATAAGCTGCTCTTTCTTGTTGCCCAGAAGGACGCAGCTGTAGATGAGCCGCAACCGGATGATATGTATAAGATGGGTATGGTGTGCATGATTATGCGTACACTTAAACTGCCTGACGGTCGTCTCAAGGTTCTGGTGCAGGCTCTGAGTAAGGCCAGGATTAAGAAATTCACTCAGACTTCGCCCCATTATATTGCAAGGATTGAGACCATTGAGGAAACAGCTGTTGAAGAGCTTACAGTGGAGATGGAAGCTCTTATGCGCAATGTCCGGGAGCAGACGGAGAAGATCATGTCCCTTAAGGGGATACTCTCATCCGAATTGATGGTGATATTGAATAACATAGAGGATCCAGGGCGTCTTAGCGATCTGGTTGTGACCAATCTTCATCTCAAAACATCTGAATCTCAGATGGTGCTTGAGATCGTGGATCCGGTGGAACGTCTTAAAATGGTCTCTGAGCTTTTGCAAAAAGAGCTGGAAGTGTCGGCGGTGCAGGCTAAAATCCAGTCTGATGCAAAGGAGGAGATGGGGCGGAGTCAAAGGGAATACTATCTGCGTGAACAGCTCCATGCCCTGAAAAAAGAATTGGGTGACATTGACGACAAGGCTCAGGAGATTGAGGAATTGCGCCAAAAATTTGTTAAGGCCCGGATGCCTGCATTAGTCAAGGAGGAGGGGTTAAAGCAGGTCAAAAGGCTTGATATGATGCATCCGGATGCCTCCGAGGCCAATACCATAAGGACATATGTGGATTGGCTTCTTGATGTGCCGTGGCAGAAAGGTACAACAGACAGACTGGATCTGAAAACCGCCAAAAAGGTACTGGATGAGGATCATTACGGCTTAAATAAGGTCAAGGAACGGATCCTTGAATATCTTGCGGTCCGCAAATTAAACAAATCCTCTAAAGGACCCATTCTCTGTTTTGTCGGACCTCCAGGCGTGGGAAAAACGTCGCTCGGCAAATCAATCGCCCGGGCAATGGGAAGAAAATTTTATAGGATCTCCCTTGGCGGCATGCGTGATGAGGCGGAAATCAGGGGCCACAGGCGGACTTATATCGGGGCCATGCCTGGAAGGATCATCCAGGGGTTGAAGATGGTCCAGGCAAATAATCCAGTGTTCATGATGGATGAGATCGACAAGGTCGGAGCTGATTACAGGGGGGACCCTTCATCCGCGCTTCTGGAGGTTCTGGATCCTGAGCAGAATTTCAGTTTTTCAGATCATTATCTGAATCTGCCGTATGACCTGTCAAAGGTCATGTTCATCACAACCGCGAACATGAATGACACTATCCCCAGGCCGCTCATGGACCGGATGGAAGTAATCAGGCTTGCAGGTTACAGCCTTGAAGAAAAGATGGTCATTGCCAAGCGTTATCTTCTGCCCAGACAACTAAAGGAAAATGGGATTAGTGAAAAGCACATAAAACTTGATGATAAGACACTCGAAAGGATTATTTCGTATTACACCAGGGAGGCGGGGCTTCGGAATCTTGAGCGTGAGATCGGCAAGGTATGCCGCAAGGTGGCAAGGCGCATTGCCGAGGGAGGGAAGGGACCGTATACGATTTCCAGCCGTACTCTGTCACGTTATCTGGGACCGCCCAAGTGTCTGCCTGAATCCGAGACAGAGACCATTGACCAGCCTGGAATGGCTACAGGGCTTGCATGGACCGAGGTGGGCGGCGAGATTCTTTACGTTGAGGTTTCGATTTTAAAAGGCAAAGGCAATCTGACAATGACAGGCCATCTTGGTGACGTTATGAAGGAGTCGGCCCAGGCAGCGCTTACTTTCTGCCGTTCCAGACAGGGGGATCTCAGGTTGAACGAGAAATATTTTGAGGAAGTAGATATCCATGTTCATGTGCCGGCCGGCGCTATTCCTAAAGATGGGCCATCGGCCGGAGTCACAATGGCAACAGCCCTTTATTCAGCATTGTTGCGGAAAAAGGTAAAAAAGAATATCGCCATGACAGGGGAGATCACTTTGCGTGGAAGGGTGCTGCCTATCGGCGGTCTTAAGGAAAAGGCCCTGGCCGCCCTGCGTGCCGGAATCAGAACCGTGATTATCCCGGAGCAGAACAAAAATGATCTTATCGAGATACCAAAACCGCTTCGGGAAAAGATGAAATTCGTTCCTGTAAAAAATATGGATCAGATTTTGAAGTTGGTTTTTTAGATTGCAACCCGAAGCTAATAAATAAGCTATGGAAGGGCACGATACCGAGACTCCGGCTGCGCTCCATGATTTCGATGCCGGGAAAGAGAAAAAATCCGGAAGATTTTTTGCTGTGTCACTGCTTATTATTGCGGCAGCGCTTGTTGGATGTTTTATGGTGTCGATGTGGATCTATTCCTATTCCACCACTCCAGGCCCCTCGCACATGGCCGGCGGGATCGAAGTGGTTATTCCGACTGAAACCGGCTTTACCCGGATAAGTACGATTCTTGCGGAAAACGGGGTTATCCGGGATGACATCCGTTTCAGGCTCCTTGCCGGGCTCATGGGGGTTGCTCATCGATTAAAGGCCGGAGAATATTCTTTTGAGCCATGCCTTACCCCTTACGAGGTGCTTTGCAAACTGGAAGAGGGGAAGGTTGTCCGAAGGCTGGTCACTATCCCGGAGGGAGTCACTGTTTCTCTGATTGCGGATATCCTGGCGGATGAAGGCCGGGTGGACCGTAATCGTTTTTTTGAATTGGTTCACGATACCGCTTTTATTAAGGAATTCGGCATCAAGGCAGACAGCCTTGAGGGGTATCTTTTTCCTGATACTTATCATTTGGAACACGGGCAGACCGAGGAGTCCATTATCAGAATGATGGTTGCCCGTTTGCGTGAGATGTGGCCGGAGGGTGTCGCAGCGCCCGGAAAGCCGCTCACATTTTCCCGCCACGAGATCCTGACACTTGCCTCGATTGTTGAAAAGGAAACAGCCAGGCCGGAGGAAAGAGTGATGATCGCATCGGTCTTTCTGAACCGCCTGAAAAGGGGAATGCGGTTGCAGACCGATCCCACCGTGATCTACGGTCTTGCTGAATTTGACGGGAATTTGACGCGGAGTGACCTGAAAAAGTCAACCCCGTACAATACCTATCTGATAAAGGGGCTGCCTCCCGGACCTATTGCAAGCCCGGGGCTGGCTTCCATCGAGGCTGTCATACAATCGTTTGGAGAGTCGTCATCTTCTGGAAATGTAGGTGGCGGATATCTCTATTTTGTTTCCATGAACGATGGCTCCGGGGCTCACCATTTTTCCAGAACCTTGAAAGAGCATAACCGGGCAGTGGCCAGGTTTCAGAAGCGTAATTAGGAATTACGAATTACGAATTAGGAGTTAGTAGTATGGCCGTATATCCTTCTCATATTTCCCCTCATTCAGCTTATGACAGGAAACGTGTTCTTGTGACCGGCGGGGCCGGATTTTTGGGTAGTCATCTGTGTGAGAGGCTGTTGGAAGAAGGCTTTGATGTCCTGTGTGTGGATAGTTTTTTTACCGGAACAAAGGCCAATGTTGAGCACCTTATTTCCAACCCCTATTTTGAGATCATTCGCCATGATGTCTGTCAGCCTCTTTTTGTCGAGATTGACGAGATTTACAACCTTGCCTGTCCTGCATCCCCGATCCATTACCAGTACAATCCCGTTCATACGACCAAGACCTCGGTGATGGGGGCGTTGAACATGCTGGGGCTTGCCAAGAGATGTAATGCGAGGATCATGCAGGCATCCACATCCGAAGTGTACGGCGACCCGGAAGAGCATCCCCAGAGTGAGGGATACTGGGGCAACGTGAATCCCATTGGAGTCAGATCCTGCTACGATGAAGGAAAAAGGTGCGCAGAGGCCCTGTTTTTCGATTACCGTAGGCAGCATTCCATGTTAATCAAAGTAGCCAGGATCTTTAATACATATGGCCCCAGGATGCATCCGAATGATGGGAGAGTGGTCAGCAACTTCATCGTTCAGGCGCTGCGAGGAGACGACATTACGGTTTACGGCAGCGGACAACAAACCCGTTCATTCTGCTATGTGGATGATCTGATCAATGGGTTTGTCAGATTGATGAATACGCCCGATGATTTCACCGGTCCGGTTAATCTGGGTAATCCGATTGAGTTCACGATCCTGGAACTTGCGGAAAAAATTATTGGAATGGTGGGCAGTAAGTCCAGGATAGTCTTTTCTCCGCTGCCTGCCGACGATCCTGTCCAGAGACAGCCGGACATAGGTCTGGCAATGGCAGCCCTGGATTGGCAGCCTCTAATTTCATTGGAAAAAGGGTTGGGAAAAACGATCGCATATTTTGACAACCTGCTTTCAATGCAGTAAATCGGACTTTTTACGGTAAATATTCGGCAGCACTGTCAAACATTTACAGACCGAGGTTTTTTGTAATATTTCCACACAAGCCGAATATTTACTTTTTACGAGTGCATCAAAATATGAATCGTGGGATACGTTGGTTGCCGCTGGGTGTTGTATTCGGTGCAGGTTTTTTTCTGAGGCTATATTCCTATCATCATACTTATGTCCTCAATCCTGACGGCATATTGTATATTCAACAGGCCAGGGCGTTATTTTACGGGTTGTTTGATTCCATAACAACGTGTTACTCCTGGTTTTCTCCCCTGCCTATTCTGATAGCGGTCAATTATAAGATATTCGGCAATTGGTTGATAGCGGCCAAGATCGTATCAGTGATCTTCGGCACTGCCACTTTATTCCCTCTATATTTAATACTCCGACAATTTCTGGACAAACATTCCGCTTTGATAACATTGTTGGTATTTGCAGTGAATCCGCTATTTGTATTCTTAAGCGCGGATGTGCTCAGGGATCCGGTTTATTGGTTTTTAATGACTCTTGGTCTATGTCTGTTTATTAGAAATAATAATAGACAGGGGTTTTCAATAAGCATGTCACTGAGTTGTCTCTTCTTTATTTTGGCAGTATGGACCAGGATTGAAGCGATAATATTTGTCGCAGTTTCACCGATCTTTTTGTTAGTTACGGAACATGAGAGAAAATGGAGCAGATTTTTCTCATTTATGATTCCGATAGTAATACTTTTTCTGGCCGGATTAGCACTGTTAGTACTCTGTCGGACAAATATAAATGAATTCATTGCTCTTGAAAGAGTCTTTGAAATGGTTACTGAAATTGGTGATGAATATGCAACTATGAGGTGTAGAATAAGTGAGTTGATTGATCATACTCCTAAGGAAATGAGCAGATTCTTCCTTCCCGAAGTGCGAAATTTACTTTGGTGGCTTGCATTAGGCATATTGTTAGTGGAAACGACCCGAACCTTTTTTCTGCCGTTTTTTCTGGTTTTTATCATTGGTCTTGCCGGGGCGGGAAAACGAATAAGGCAGGATGTTAACTTATGTTATTTGACATTAATGGGCATTGTCGCGATAATTCTTCTCTATTTTCAGATATTGCATGATTGGATCATGACGAAACGGTTCGTAGCGTTGTTTTTTTTCCCTGTTTTTGTTTTTCCCGGGTTCGGTTTTAAGAGAATTGCCGATATCATAATGCGGCGATTACCCGGCAGAGAAATTGGTATTTATGTTGCTATTGGCTTGTTGATTTTTTTTGTTGCCCTGCCTAAGAATTTAAAGGAAAATCGAGAAGATAAGGTAGTCTTTCAGGAGATTGGGAGGTATATTACAACGCGCGAGGGAAACGGTCATGAGATTTTGACGGCAGGCTCGTTCAAGAGGATTAAATTAATCCATTTTTTTTCAAATTTGAATTATAAGGGAGCCCCCTGCTTTAGTAAAAGTAACAGGATAGGCAGACATGTCCCGGTGAATATCTCCTTTTTGCGAGATAATAATTTTACATATTTTGTCTGGGACGAGGAAAATCGGTCTGCTGCCGAACTTGAAATGTTCAGAAAAGAGTATGCTCAGGATCTGACCGAAGTGGGAGAGTGGCAGGACAGGAAATTGGGCAGACTGGTTGTTTTTAGGGTTGAACCTCGGTCTGTGTATTGAGTTGGAACACCGCTAGTCCTGCCCTTTGCCCATAAGTACTGTATAGGTAAAACCCCGACAGGGGTGAAGGCGTATAGCCGGTGTGCTTCAGCCACCGGTAACGGATAAACCCAACATGTCAGTCATGAAGGGACGGCGTTTTTTTGGGGGGATCGGCCACGGGAAGGCGTCGTCCCTTCAGGACGATCCTCTGTATGCACCCCATACCAGTGGCTGAAGCACACCGGCTATACGCCATTTCCCCTTTGGGGAATAAAATTATCCATGCACTGATTTATGGGGAAATGGCATCGCTAGTCACCATTGCCGCCGCCCACCAATAAATTTCGGGCAAGGCACTCCTTACTAAAGCGTTTCGCACCTTGTGCTCCCCCCCTTGAAAATTTGGTATTCAATGCTTACTAATTCCAGGACGTCGGTTTTTAAGGTGATCTGGCCTACTCAGTGTCTGTCCAGAAATGTTACATTTCTGGACAGACACTGAGTAGGCTCCATTCTGAACAAGAGAAGAAAATTGAATAATATTTCTATTAAAGACCCCAAAAATGAATTGCGTCTTGTTTTGGGCAGGCTTAAGGGGTCGTTTCTTACTGTTGGTTTTTTCAGCCTGTTCATTAATCTTTTGGCGCTGGTCCCGGCATTATATATGCTTCAGCTTTACGGCCGTGTTCTGGCGAGTCGTAGCGAGCCTACCCTGATTATGCTGACCCTGCTCGCGGTTCTCTTTTTTGTGGTCATGGGTTTGCTCGAATTTGTCCGGTCGCGGATACTGATCCGGGTTGGCGCCAGAATGGAGGCCATGCTTAACAAGAGACTGTTTGATGCAATGTTCCGGCTCAGCGTCAACCAGCCAGGCTCAAGTGGCGCCCAGCCCCTCCGTGATCTCACTAATATCCGCCAGTTTATGACCGGCAACGGTCTTTTTGCCTTATTTGACAGCCCATGGATGCCTATTTATATAGCTTTGCTGTTTTTTTTCCATCCCTTGTACGGCTGGTTTTCAATCGTGGCCGCAGTTGTGCTGCTTATTTTTACTCTTCTTAATGAATTGACCACCAAAAAACTCCTGTCCACTGCAAATGCCAATAGTATAAAATCGTTTAACCTTGCCGCCGGCCACCTGCGCAATGCCGAGGTCGTGCATGCCATGGGGATGCAGCAGAATCTTCGTGAGCGGTGGTTAAAGGGACATTATGCCTTTTTAAACACACAGAATCGGGCCAGCGATAATGCCAGTATCTGGGCCAACCTCAGTAAAACAATGCGTGTCATGTCACAGTCTCTTATGCTCGGGATTGGGGCATATCTGGCAATTAAAGGGGAAGTCAGTCCCGGGATGATGATTGCCGGATC
>DAOVYS010000156.1 GCA_030635485.1 Pseudomonadota bacterium
GATGTCCCCCGGTCCGTGCTTCTCCTTTATCCGATAATGCTTACAGCAGCTCTTATGTTTCCCAGGGTTGTCTATCGATGGATCAAGGATCACCATTTTGAGCTGAACAGGGAGGAGGGCAGGCGCACTCTCATTATAGGCGCGGGCCGTGCGGGTGAGTTGCTCTTAAGGGACCTGATTCACAGGGCGGAATATCAGCCGGTCGCGTTTCTGGATGACGATTCGAAATTGCACGGCAGGGAAATACATGGTGTGCGTGTCCTTGGAAGCCTTGATGGTCTGAGTAAGATTTCAAAACGGCTATCGGTCGATATGGTGCTTATTGCCATTCCCTCTGCGGATAGAAATCTGATCAAGCGCGTGGTCCGTGAATGCGCGGGCATGAATGTCGAATGCAGGACGCTTCCAACCATTTTAGAACTATCGGACAGAGATGTTGATGTTGACCGTCTCAGGCCGATCACAGTGGATGATCTCCTGGGTCGGGATGCGGTGAATCTTGATACGCGTGCCATTGCCGGTTATCTCAAGGGCAAGCGTATTATGGTGACAGGCGGCGGCGGTTCCATCGGATCAGAGCTGTGCCGCCAGATTGCAAAGCTTGAACCGGGCAGGCTTATTGTTTTAGAACATTCCGAGTTCAATCTTTATTGCATTGAGCAAGAACTTCTTTCAATTGATCCTGAGTTGCGTTTTGCGGGAGTGCTCGGGGATGTGAAAAATCGCGACCGAGTCGAATGGGCCTTTGGGGAGTACAGGCCGGAGGTCGTGTTTCATGCCGCAGCTTACAAGCATGTGCCCATGCTTGAGAACAATCCTGCCGAAGGGGTGAACAACAATATTTTTGGAACCGGGATTGTTGCCGACTCGGCGGACCGTTTCGGAGCGGAACGTTTTGTCATGGTCTCAACGGACAAGGCGGTGAATCCGGCAAATATCATGGGAACCACTAAGCGAGTGGCTGAAATCTATTGTCAAAATCTTGATTCCCGCTCCAATACAAGATATATAACCACCCGTTTCGGAAATGTTCTCGGATCCACCGGGTCAGTGGTTCCTCTGTTTGAAAAACAGATCAGAAACGGCGGTCCGGTCACTGTGACCCATCCTGAAATCACGCGCTATTTCATGACCATCCCAGAGGCTGTGGCCCTTGTGCTTCAGGCCGGATCAATGGGCAAGGGCGGTGAGATATTTGTGCTCGAGATGGGAGAGCCGGTACTGATCAGGGAACTTGCCGAGCAGATGATACGCCTTTCAGGACTGGAGCCTGAAAAAGATATAAAGATTGTTTTTAACGGGCTCAGGCCGGGTGAAAAACTCCACGAACAGGTCTTTCATGAGAAAGAGAATTTAAGAGGCACGACCCATCCCAAACTTCAGTTGTCCGAGAGCCGCGACGTGGACTGGGACTGGCTCTCGGCAGAGATGAAAGCGCTTGAAAATGCCGCCCGGAGCAGGGACGTGAAAACCATGATTGAACATCTAATAAATTTGGTCCCTGAATATTCGGGAGGCCCTGAAGGTTCGGCAGTTCGGCGGGAGTCGGCAGTGGAGTAAAGTTCGGGGTTGTGAAGGGCGGTTTAGGGTGAATGAGGCATGGCTAGGGCTGGCCTTTACCCATAAGTCAGTGCATGGAATAATTTTATTCCCCCGAAGGGGAAATGGCGTATAGCCGGTGTGCTTTAGCCACCGGTAGCGGATAGCCAAAACATATCAGTCCCGAAGGGACGGCGTTTTGAAGGGGATATAGCCATGGGAAGTCGTCCCTTCAGGACGAGGCTCTGATCTACCCTATACCGGTGGCTAAAGCACACCGGCTATACGCCTTCACCCCTGTCGGGGTTTAATAATACGGTATTTATGGGTATAAAGGGCATGGCTAGGGAAGGGTGTATGGACTGGCGAAAAAGCATTTTTAAGCCCGTTGCGATCATCTATGGCGCGGGTGTTCTTTTGTGGATTGCCACGATTCTGCTAAATGATATCGATAAGGGGTTGGGCTGGGACATTATAAAGGATACCGGACCGGTTCAGTCTTTAACCGTTATTATTTTGATAGCCGCAGCCCTGATATGCGCATATCTGACCCACCGTTATAAAGGCAACCGGATCACCTTCGCATTGATGAGCTATATTATGATATTTTATGCTGCGCGGGAAGCGGATCTGCATAATTTTGAAAAATACAGTGTGGGTCCGACAAATATCAAATTTTACAGTCTGCCTGATGTCCCGGGCTGGGAAAAGGCTGTTTGCGGAATTGTTTTTATAAGCCTGATTTTGAGTATTCTGGTATTTCTGGCCAGGGTGGTGGGGCCGTTTTTTTCAGGATTGAAAAAGAGAGAGTTGTGGCCTTTTTTTGCACTCTTCTGGCTGGCAACTCTGATAGGTTCACAGATTTCAGACAAATCATTTTTAAACGAGATTTTTGTTGGACAGGCGCTTGAGGAAATTGCGGAATTGGTTGCAGCGATACTCATTTTTCCGATCCTGCGTAATTTCCCTAGATGTGAGAAATAGGGGTTGGGGAGCAGGGATTAGCCTGTAGGGTGGGCTGTGCCCACCGATTGGATAAAACCCCGATAGGGTGTGGAGGCGTATAGCCGGTGTGCTTCAGCCAACCGGTATGGGGGTATATACATGGGATCGTCCTGAATGGCCGACGCCTTCTCATGGCCGATCCCCCCTCAACGCGCCGTCCTTGTATTGTTGGGTTTCGTTCCTCAACCCAACCTACATTTTTGCACTAATAATAACGAATTTGAGGGAGTGTATTATCTTCTATCATATTGATCAATCATCTCAGCCCTGAAAGGGCGTTATTCTATAGCCCGGGGTCAGCGCGTAGCGCGCAGCCCCGGGTAGTGAAAGTGCCACAAACGATAAGCCCTGAAAGGGCGATATAAAGACATCGACGTTTGTTTTGTACCGCCCCTTCAGGGCTTGACAAGAGGTGATCTTCTTTACCCAGGGTTCCGCTTCGCTAGACCCTGGGCTATCGAATACCGCCCTTTCAGGGCTGAGATGAGAGAGAAAAAAATCATTCTGGAACGGATACCGTTTCACCCGCATTTATTGAGAACTTACCAATTGTTAATTGCTAATGAAGAGATAACTTATGGGTAAAGGGCAGGGCTAGGCATCGGATCGGCGGATTGGTTTGAGGGGTGCCCCTCATCCAGATACCGGTAAACCGTTTCAGCCGCAACGCGGTGGCCGATTGGAGACCAGTGCATGTCGTATGTGTAATAGGCATGGTTCCCTTTAAGAATTGTGCGGCGCAGTTCATTCGTGAGGCTGATGAACTCGATCGATTCCTGTGCGCATAGTTCCCTGACCGCCTCTTCCTGTGCGTCCATGTTGGCCAGCAGGGTCCTGACCGTTTCGTCGGGCGGGGGCAGGTTTTTTTTCCTGATCGCAAGGAATGCCTTAAGTTTTTCGTGGGGGATGCGGTCGCTTATCATCGGTACAAGTACGTGTGGTTTGTCAGGTGCATAGACCACGATAAACCTTGAGTTGTTTTCCTCACAGAGCCTGTTTATCTTTTTAAGGGCAATTGAGGCGGTCTTAAAACCTGGAGAGTCGACAAAGTCTTTTTTGCTTTCATAATGGGTTTCAAGTTTTTTTACCGTAAAGGTGTAATTAGGGGAGTCCGGAGCATCGGGAACCACGATCGGAAGCCATGAGAGTTCAGGGATTGTTTTTGGCTTTATCTCTTTTTCCGTTTCCGTCTTTCTCTCAAAAGAGAGCGTATCAATAAAGAATTTTTTCAGGTTGAGCCGTACAGGTGAGGTCTTGTAATAAGAACGGATCCGTTTTTTGAGCGTTGCCCTTTTTTTCAGCCGGCCCGCAAGTTCTCCGGAGCCGCGGAAGTCGTTTCCTTCATAAATCATGCATAAGACAATGTCAGGCTTAAGAGAGAGTCCGAAAAGCTCAAGGGTTTCCACGTAGGTGCTTGGATTTCCGCCTGCCATTGCCAGATTGCACACCACGCGCCCGCTCTTTTCGGAGTACACGGCAGGCCACGCGTGTTCGTCGGATACGCTGGAGCCTTCTGTAAAGGAATCCCCCAGGGTCAGAAGTTCACATTTGTCCAGATCGACCTTGTTTCTGAATCCTCGTTTGTCGGTCGTAAGGGTGTATTTAATATCAGGATAACCCGGTGGTGTTCTGGGGTAGGAAAGTCTGGTTTCAGGGGCGTCTTTAAAGACTCCCGTACTTGTTTTATGCGGTTTTCTGTGGTAGACGTCTTCGGTCTTGAAATAACGGGGCGATCGAATGAGCCGCGCGCCTAAGTCCACCAGAATGAGGCCCATTGTGAGTCCCATCCAGATTGCTATCAGCCTGAAGATACGTTCCCTCCGGTTTTTCCGGTCTGCCCGTACCAGGTAGATAGTTATCATGGAAATTATGAAGACGATGAGCATGGCGGAGAATCGGCCGACTGAATAGCGCCCCAGCAGGACATCCCTGTTCTGGGCGATAAGGTAGGTTACATCACTGGTAGTCAGCCACCAGATCAGGTTGATCAGGAGGATGGCAGCAGTTATTATGTTTTTGTTTTTCAAATATTGCAAAATATTTCTCTTTTTGCGAGTCTATCGATTTTAGTACCTTAGAAAATATTTTCGTAAAGGTACTTATCCAGGACCTTTAAAAATTCCAGTTTATCTGGGTTAATTATGAAACTGGCCTTCTGTATATTCAAATATTTTCCGTTCGGTGGTCTGGAACGGAATTTTCTCCGCATAACCGAGGCCTGTCTGGCCCAGGGTCATGAAACGCATGTTTATACCATGGATTGGCAGGGCAGGCAACCTGATGGACTCAAGGTGACCGAAGTCCGGTTCAGTGGATTTTCAAACCATGGCCGCGCCGCAACCTTTGTCTCCAATCTTGAAAAAATTCTTAAAAGTGAAAGATATGATCTTATTGTCGGGTTTAACCGGATGCCCGGACTTGATCTCTATTATAATGCGGATGTCTGCTATGTGTTGGATATTGCACGACGGCGAAGCTTTCTGTCTCGTCTCACTCCAAGGTACAAGGTCTATTTGGCCTTTGAAAAAACAGTATTCGGGCCTGATTCCGGAACACACATCATGTATCTGTCCGAAGTCGAGAAACAAAACTATATTGCAGCGTATGGAACTGATGAGAGCAGGTTTCACTATCTTCCGCCGGGTATAGACAAGGAGCGTATACGTTCCGTGGCAACGGACAGGGATGCCGGGCTTCGGATCAGGCGGGAACTTAAGCTGACCCATGATGACAGGATGCTTTTGATGGTGGGATCGGATTTTGTAAGAAAGGGAGTTTCAAGATCGATTAAGGCGCTTGCCGCATTGCCGGACAATCTTCGGAACCGGACCAGACTGTTTATCATAGGAAGGGGGGGAAGGGGTGGAGCAGAGTCGTTTGAAAAACTGTCTCAAAGACTGGGAATTGGCGAACAGGTTCATTTTACCGGAGGTCGGGACGATGTTGAGCGTTTTTTCTCAGCCGCCGACCTTCTTCTTCATCCCGCTGTGTCTGAAAATACCGGCAACGCAATCGTGGAAGCGCTTGTGGCCGGACTTCCCGTGCTGGCCACGGATGTCTGCGGATACGGATTCCATGTTAAAGATGCCCGGGCTGGAGATCTGGTCAACGGCGATCCATTCAGGCAGGAAGAAATGAACCAACTCCTGTCCGCCATGCTTAGCTCTCCAAAGATTGAAACATGGCGAAAAAATGCAATACGCTATTCCGACAATACAGACCTGTACAGCCGCCCCAGGGCGGCGTTGGAGATTATTGAACGGGTTGCGGAGATAAAGGCGGCGGGCGGCTGTTGTCAGTCTAATTAAATAACAAATCACCGGATCAAAGTAGCGGACCTTTATCTCCTTTTCCGCTCAGTTTTTTGCATGGCAATGTATAAGCCCTCAACTTTCTTCCTTGCCCAAGGCGTCTTTCGTAGGAACTTGAGGCTGGACCTCACTGAGGGATCGCGGTTGAAACACCGGATCTTGATGCGTTTGCCCAACTCGTCCCAGCCATAATGCTCAACCAGACTGTTAACTATCTGCTCCAGGGTCACGCCGTGCAATGGGTTGTTGGGTTTATGTTCACTCATGAGCCAGGCTTAGTCCTTATTTTTGGGCAAGTCTGATACCATTGGTGTCGATGGTGATAAGCCTTCTTTTGTAGAGTGCACCTATTGCCTTTTTGAATATTTTTTTACTTACCCCAAACAGGGAGTAGATATCTTTGGGTGGACTTTTATCAGTAATTGCAATCCTGCCGCCAAGGTCTTTTATTGTTTTAAGAATGCTCTGGGAAATATCCCCAACTCTTTGATAGCCTGATGGTTGCAGGCTCAAGTCAATTTTGAGGTCTAAGCGTATTTTTTTTATGTAGCCTTTTAGCTGCTGACCTATGGAAAGCTTCTGAAACACATCGTTTTTATAGACCATGCCCCAATGAGAATTGTTAACAACCGCTTTATAACC
>DAOVYS010000076.1 GCA_030635485.1 Pseudomonadota bacterium
CGCGATCCAGATCCATAGACCGGAAGGCTTCCGCATGCTGCCATTCTTCATTTCTCATGACTGTGCCGTATGCCAGCATTGACAGGATTACCAGCAGCGCAATATTGCCTTTTTTAAAGATAGCGGGTGGAATAAGCGCCAGCCATCCAAACCAGAGAAAGGCGGTGGGCAGATAAAGCCGATGAATAAAGGCCGGTTCAAGATTAAGAAACGTAGATTCAACAACAAGGGCCAGAAAAAAGAAATAAATACAAAATACGGTTGTTTTATATTTATTACGGGCAAACCAGGCGGCAGTCCAGACGGTTGCCATGGCCAGGAGACCGATCAGGGTGGTCCAGGGCTGCAAAAAACTTCGGGATATGTCAATTCCATATACAAGATGGAGCCGTTCGGACAAGGGGACGAAATATAGAGAGAGGTAATGCCATACAATACGCCACTCGGTCATTACCCTTTCCCATGGACTGAAATTCCGGTTTGGGTAAGTAGTGAACCAGTCCGGGAACCTGGTCCCGAGAAAAGCCATGCTGACCAGCCCGGCTATCAGAAGCAGTAAGAATATTATGTTGTGCGGCAACCTCCGGCCGTTTTGCGTAAAACAGACAAAATCGAGGAGTATCAATGCCGGAAAAAGAGTGATGACTATAGGCTTACAGGCCATGCCGAGAATAAAACAGCCTGCGATGAGCAGGAAGGCTGCGATATTGGTTAATTGTCTGTGATGCCATTTCAGGAATAAATAAACCGCCGCCAGGTAAAACAGAGCGGCCATTGAGGTCATACGTTGAACAATATAGGTCACGGCCTGGGTATGGACCGGATTTACAGCCCACAGGGCAGCCGCATAAAACGCAAGGTTATAACGATAATAATTATCCTGTTTGTTCCGGTCTTGGTCCGCATCATTGTAAGGAAGGGGAAATTTGACAAAGATGGTGTAGAGCAGAAATGCGTTTAATAGGTGGATAAGGATGTTGACCAGATGGTAGCCGAACTCATCCAGCCCGTGCAGCCAATAATTGAGAGCAAAGGAGAGCAGCGCAAGGGGACGATCGGAACTGACCTTTGAATCAAAGACGTCTATAAGGTCTGACAGGGTCTCGGGATGTACCGCAGGGTTGGCGATAATATTGGGGTAATCGTCAAACATGAAAGGAACATCAAGGCTGGGATAATATGCAATAACGATAAAAAGAGCGAGCGTACCGTAATATAGAAATTTCAGACGCTTCTGATGGACGAGATGTTTAGAAAAGATGGACAACAAATTACCCCCGCATGACGTCCATCATGCTCCACATTGGAGTAAAAATGGCAAGGGCGATGAAACCGACGGCAACTCCCATTCCCAGCAGAAGAATCGGCTCGATCAGAGAAGAGAGATGTTTAATTGTATAATCGGTTTCCGCCTCGTAAAAATCCGCCACCTTAGCCATCATCTTTTCGATCTGGCCTGCTTCCTCTCCGACTGCAATCATCTGCACCACCATATCAGGAAGCTGAGGGTGTCTGGACATGGCCTTGTGAAAGTCAACCCCTTCCTCCACCTCCGACCTGACCTGCTCGATCATGAGGATTAAGGCCTTGTTTTTAAGGGAGGAGGAGGCGAGTTCCAGGGTCCTGATGATGTCAATGCCGCTTTCGGTCAGTGCTGTAAAAACCCTGCAGAAGCGTGACATATGAATTTTGACGGCAAGATCGCCTAAAAGGGGAAGTCGCAGGGACAATCGGTCTTTGGCCAGCTCGAATTCATCATTTTTCAACGCCATCCGGTAACCCGCTATTAAGATGGTGATAACCAAAATAATGATGAAAAAATTTTCAGAAATCATATTACTCATGAATATCAATAACTTGGTGGATAGAGGCAGGGCAATTTTGGAACTTGAAAAAATGCTCATGAATTTCGGAACCACGAAGTTCATGAGAAAGAGGATGGCCAGCACCATGACGGAAAGTAATATTTTTGGATACCTGGTAACAGACTTGATCCGTTCATTCGTATCCTTTTCATTTTCATACAGGTGGGCCAGATATTTGAAAACATTGTCCAGATTGCCGGATTCCTCGCCCACACGGATAAGGTTCAAAAAGAGTTGGCTGAAAATTTTCGGATACTTTTCAATAGCGCTGCTCAAGCTGCTGCCTGCCTCGATCCTGTTGGCTATATCCATGACGCTGTTGCGCAAGATCGGATTTTTTATCTGGCTCTTTATGATCCGCAGGGCCTTCAGCAGGGCGACTCCGGCATAGAGCATGGTTGCGATCTGCCGGCATAAAAGAATGATATCATCATATCCGACACCCCGTATCCTTTGCATCAATGACGGTTTCTGAGCGGCGGAATCTACAGCTTCAGTGCCACGACCACTTGCAACCCGGATATCAATGGGCGTAAGCCCCCTTGTCAACAGCCAATTCTCTACCTCGTTGACCAGATTGGCCTGATGGGTGCCTGTTATGTTTTTGCCGGTTGTATTGATGGCCTCGTAATGGTAAAGCGGCATGATCTAGTCTGTTTAATTAGGAATTACGAATTAGGAATTACGAATTTTTGTAACTTCTCAATTCCAGGAGGACCTTTTTTTTTCTCATTTCAGCCCTGAAAGGGCGTTATTCGACAGCCCGGGGTCAGCGCGTAGCGCGCAGCCCCGGGTAGTGAAAGCACAACAAACGATAAGCCCTGAAAGGGCGATATAAAGATGCGGGACCATAACATCGGCGCTCATTTTGTACCGCCCTTTCAGGGCTGAAATGATTGATCAATATAAGAGAAGATAATATGCACCCCCAAATTCGTTATTATTAGTAAAGATGAGAATTACCTGCAGTTATTGAGAAGTTACCAATTTTGCACATAAGGTCATTATTTTCATGACATTCGTAATTCTTAATTCGTAATTTATTCTTCCAAAGAGACCCTCAAGACTTCATCCAACGGGGTTGTGCCGGCGAGCATTTTTCTGATGCCTGATTGCCGCATGCTTAGAATGCCTTCAGAGACGGCCTGGGCCATGATTTCATGGCTGGAGGCCTTGGCCATGATCAAATCTTCAATTCCCTTGGTCACGGGTAATACTTCATAAATGGCCACCCGTCCCTTTAAACCGGTATTTTCACAATTGTTGCATCCCACAGTCTTATAAAAAATGCGTTCCGGATCAAATTTCAGACCCAGCTCTTCCTGCAAAGAGGCGGGCGGAGAAAAGGATTTCTTGCACTTTGGGCATAGCAGCCTGAGTAATCGCTGAGCCAGAACCAGACCCACGGCCGAGGAGATCAAAAAAGGCGCGATTCCCATATCAATCAGTCTTGCAATGGCGCCGCTGGCATCGTTGGTGTGCAGAGTAGACAACACAAGATGGCCGGTAAGAGCTGCCTGGATGGCGATCTCCGCGGTTTCCGCGTCACGGATTTCACCAATCATCACTACATCAGGATCCTGGCGAAGTATGGACCTCAAGGCCGAGGCAAAGGTCAAGTCCGCTTTTGGGTTGACCTGAACCTGGTTAATCCCGGAGAGTTCATACTCAACCGGGTCCTCGACCGTAACTATATTTTTACCGATTGTATTGATATAATTCAGGGCAGCGTAAAGGGTGGTGGTCTTGCCGCTGCCCGTAGGACCTGTCACCAACATTATCTCATGGGGATGGGCCAGGTGCTTTTCAAAGAGGGTCTGCTGTTCCTGCTCAAAACCGAGATCTTGCAGGCTGACCTTGACCTTAGACTTATCTAAAAGACGCATTACCACCTTTTCGCCGTTTTTCAGGGGAAGGGTGGATACACGTATGTCAAATTCTCTTCCGGAAACAGGCACCTCAAAACGGCCGTCCTGCGGTTTGCGGCGTTCACCTATGTCGAGCTGGGAAATAACCTTGATTCTGGAAATGAGAACCGGGTGCATATCCATGGGAAATTCCTTGGCCAGCCGCAAAATGCCGTCCACCCGCAGACGCACTCTCATCTTATCTATGCTGGGCTCAATATGGATATCGCTGGCGCCTTTACGAACCGCCTGCAGAAGAAGATCATTGACCACATTAACCGCGATCGATTCTTCACCGCTTTCCGGTTCAAAAGAGTCGGGAGATTCCTGCTCAGGGATTATTTTTTTTGAATAGACCCTGTCGATGGCGCTGACAAGCTTTGATTGCACTGCAACGCAGGTTAACAGGTTTCCTTTCAGGCAGCGTTTCACCTCATCGATAGCAAAGATATTCAGCGGATCGGCAAAGGCGACCAGGATTTCTTCCTGCCTCTTGCCCAGGACCAGTACCTTGTTTTTTCTTGCCATTATTTCAGGAACGGTCTGGGCCAGCTCGGGATCAATAACAATTTTGTCCAGGTCTACATAGGGAATATTAAGCTGTTTGGAGAGTACTCTTGCAATAGCGACTTCATCGACAAAGCCGAGTTCCAGCAGAGCCTCGCCGACTTTGACCCCTTTTCCCTTCCCATATTCCAGGGCCTGCTGAAGCTGGGTCGCGGAGATCAGACCTCCGTTTACCATAATGTCGCCGAATCGCATTTTTTTGTTGTTGGAGGGATCCATTAGGTCAAATTACCCTGAATACACGGCGAAATCAATAGTGACTACGTAAATATTCGGCCAACCCTTTGCCTAATAAAATCAATTGCGTAGGTCGGGTTAGCGAAGCGTAACCCGACAAAAACCTTATTTAACCACTTTCGCTTTTATGGGCATGATTACACGAGGAATTTTTTCTTTTGCAGGCGTACTCTTCGTGGTCGGTAACCTGTTGATATCCCTCACTCTCAAATCTGGATTATCAGATTTCGGATTGTCAAGCATGGCTGTCTGCATATTGACAATGGAAGGTGTGAGGAAAACCAGCAATTCCGAACAATCGTCGATTTTCTCGGAATTTTTAAACAGATTGCCCAACAGAGGAATGTCTGAAAGCCCGGGCACGCCGCTATGCTGATCTTCCTTGCTTTCCAGAAGGATACCGCCGATAACCACGGTAACACCGTTCTCAAGGAACAGACTGGTGTTAATCTCCTGTTTGTTGATGAGCGGTTCACCACCGGAGATGCTCGACTGATCAACCGTATCATTGGTGACCCGTATATCAAGCATAATATAGTTATCACGTAATATCTGCGGCGTAACCTTAAGGCTGAGGTTCGCTTCCCTGAATGAGGTATTGATAAGGTCTCCTGATTGGGTTACATAGGGGACCTCCTTACCCTGCTTGATCTCCGCCTCTTTGCCGTCAATAACCAATATCTGAGGAGCAGAGAGGATACGGATCTGATTGTCCTCCTGCATGGCCTGCAGCTCAAAGTTGAGATTAATGTTATCCCGGATAAAACCAAAGGCCATGCTGCTCCTTGTATTGAGAATAGAAAGATCAGACACGGAGGTCACAGGCTTGGAAGTTGCGCTAAGCTCTGTACTATCACGATAGTTCTGGTACCCCCATTTGATGCCCAGACTGTCTTTTGCCTTGTCATTCAGAAAGACTATGCGGGCCTCGATATGGACCTGGGGGATAGGCAGATCAAGTTCGCTAAAAATCTGCTCGATCAGTTCGATATTGGACTGGTGATCTCTGATGACCAGGCAGTTGCCGCGGTTGGTAACCGTGATCGAGCCGATTCCGCTCAAAAGCGGCTTTAGTTGCGCAAGATGATCGTCGGCATTACCAAATCTGGTACAGAGACGAATGGTTGTCACATCTTTTTTAGTACGTGACGACTCTGTCTCCTTTTCCACGTAAACAATATTGTTTTTTTCATTATAATCAAGCTGCCTGGATTCCATTATCAATTGAAAAATATCATAAAGAGTCAGGTTGTCCATATTGATGGTTATTGTGCCCTTGATCTCGTCACCAACAAAAATATTGATCCCTGACTGGCGGCCGATGGCCTGCAGCAACTGGTCCACCGGTATGTTCTCCCCAATTATTGAGGTGGGATAATCATTGAGTTTTTCGATCAGGCTGTTTTCAGCAAAAACAGGTATGGCAGACCACGTCATGACCAAAGTCAAAAACAGCACTATCCCGGCGAACCACTTCGCGATAAGAAGTCCGGCGCTATGCATATATGATGAAATGGTCATGATCATTGTTTTTTTTGCCTGGTTCACCTTTTTGGGATCTTATCGGTTCATATCCTCGTAATATTTAAGGAAAAATGGTAATTTCAATGTAAATATTCGGCTTGCCCGTGTGATATTTTAATAGAAAAATCGTAGGGGTACCCCTTGTGGGTACCCTATCCAGACATGGCAACCACAAGGGTTGCCCCTACAGTCGGAACCATGCTGAAAACATGAAATGCAAATTCGATATTCAACGCCGTCGATCAATATCGAGATGGGTTAGCCGAATATTTACTTCAAGGTCCTGTTTCAGCCATGCCCAGATCCACCAGCAAGGGCTTGGGCCGCAAGGTGTGATTCATTTTTTCTCTCTCCAGCACCACCGCCTTTTTTGCAATTTCCAATACGGTTGCACCTTTTACAGTGTCGCCGACTCCGACCATCGTGTCATTGATGATGGCAATAGGCAGCTCTTTATTCCAGATAATGGCTATTAAAGAAAAATCCGCAAAGAGTTCCAATCCCTGCTCCTGCTCGATTTCACCCTGGGGTATCAGTTGTTCCAGCGGCCGGTTGAAGGGATCCCGAACAATACAGGCCATTTCTTCCTGCCCGCTGAATCCGGTCAGCAGTTGAGGCCGAATAAGAAGGACCTTGAAGTCGTTCTTTGCCCAGCCCTGAACCGGAAAGAGAAACAGAATGAAAGCCGGCAGAAGATAGATGATGGCAAAAATACGTTGTCTACAATTCATATCGTTTTCCTTAGAGTTAATCTTCCCGCCAGCAGGCTGAAATGGATCCTGGCCTGTAATTCGTTTTTCTCAATCGGCAGACGCTTTATTTCCAACTTGTCGACAACCCCTATCTCCGGGCGTTTTTCCAAGTACTGCAGGTATGTAAAGATATTCCGGAATTCCGTGTCACCACTAAGAGTTACCGGACACAGTTCAAAACCGTTTAGTGTCTGGGGTGCAACAGATCGCATTTCACCCACATTTTCCCGGATGTCCACGGGCGCCCCGGGCAGCAGGGTCAGGATAATCCTGGTGAACTGTTCAGGGTCGGCCAGGCTGTCCCAATGTTGTTTAAGATAATTCTCCTTGAGATTCAGTACAGCGATTTTCTTACCAATCTCCTCTTGTTCTCTCTCAAATTTACTGATCGCCCCTGTAAGCATCATTGTTACGTCGTCCCTTGGGGCCTCAAATTGCGCCAGTTCAGCCAGGTTTTTTTGTAATGACTTTTGTTGGGGGTCCAGAAATACGGATTTGCCGCCATAGCCTACAAATAAGCAGCATACTATTCCGAGAATAAGGATTCTTAAGGAGGCCCGGCTCTCAGCATCATTACGGAGCAGATAATAGATGTCCGGGAAAATTTTAATAAATTTGAGAAGCGCTTTCATATCAATTCATAACCGTTCACCAGGGGTACAAACTTACGCCCCCCCCGGCATGTAAACGTTTACATCAATTCAAATTTGATGTTAAAGGAAAGCCGGTATTGGTTGTTGTCAGCTGAATCTCTGGCAATATTCAGTAAAGCAACATTTTTAAAAACCGGCTCTTTTTTTAAATTTTTGACAAAATCAGGCAAATCTTTGGCTCCCGTCGCAATCCCTGATATCCTCCCGATCTTATTGTTAAAAGAAATAATATTAAATGTGACTGTTGCGGGTATGACTTTAGTGATCCGGCTCAACACCTGTGAAAAACGGTTTTTTTCCACTTGCGGCAAAGAGAGTTTGCTTATTCTGGCTTTAAGTTCGTTATAATTCCTGCGCCGCGCCTCGGCTTTGCGTCGGGATACCGCCACTTCGGCCTGCAATCGGGTTGTCTGATCATGTCGGCTTTTCAGGGAGGCCAATTGTTTTTCATTGTCAGTCAGTCTTGAATTAACAAGCTGATATTGCACGAAAATTAAAGCAACAACCCCCACTAACAAAGAGCCGGCTATCCAAGGTGTAACTTGCTTTATTTTTTCAGATAAAGGCTTTTGGGGTACAAGATTGATCCGTTGCAGCAACATAAGTGTCACCTGATTCCAGCGCCGATGCAAACGGCGGCAAGAGAAGAGGAGCATACCTTTTCCAAAGTCGTGCGGGCCAGCGGTTCGATATCAATCTCTACCGTCTTGCTCGTCATCTCCAGGAAATCTTCCCAGAAATCTTCCGCACCACCTACCACAACCTTTTTGATCGGGTCTCCTTTAATAATGGAAGAGTAATAATCTCTGGTTCTCATAATTTCGAGACCCACGCTCTGGATATAGTCAGGCCAGGTCGATACCCGGGGAGCCGCTATTGCTGGCTGGGGGGGCGCCGGGGGGGGTGCCACCACTTCTTCCACATGCTCAAGGGAGAGGGAGAGATCATCCCCATTATTGGCCGAAAGGCTGTTATCCGGCTCTTTATCTATTCCCCCCCCATAGAGATCAAACTCCTTAAGGATGGAATCAACTTCACTGTCCGCCATAAGAGATGATTCCGCTTCAGGTTCAGGCTCCTCAGGAGTCTCCTCCAGAATTTCTTCCTCTGGTTCCGGAACCTCGCCATAGGTTAAATCAGGCTTTGGGGTAGCCACGGTCCGCACCAGGGTCAGAGATCCCTTATCAAAAACAGCTAATGATATGTCTTCCGGCCAGAGCAGAACACAGAGACTGGTTTCCTTTGGAGAGAGCCGCTGATCCTGGGAAAGATATGCAAAGGCGGCAAACACATCCGCTTCCAGATATTTAATCTCAAGCTGCCCGGTTTTGAGATTCTCGCGTATCAGGTCAAATGATTTAACAGGAAACAGATAGGCGGTGATCTGGAGTTCCTTTTTCCGGCGGCTGGTGATCTGCCAATCGTAGATATGTTCATTCAGCGGTGTGCTGATTGCCTTGCCCAGATGATAGGGAACAGCCTTTCCTACACTCGATTCCACCATTGGCGGCAGGGAAAAGTTTACCGTTTCAAATGATGATAGGGGCAAGGCAACGGCAACATCCCCTTTTGGCATAGGCCCGGCGGACAAGAGACTCTTTATGGTGCTCTCTTCATAGAGCTGCCCCTGGGCCGTGGCGATAATCCGATGCGCGGGAAGAGAAGAGGTCCTGGTCAATTCAGCAAGAACCGATATCTTTGTATCACCGGCCAGGACATAGAATTTTTTTCTGCGCGGAATAAGTCTCATAGGTTCCAGGTGGACCTCAATCTGTCTCTTCTCTGTTGTTTATTTTTCTCTCAAACAATTCAGTCAACGGTCTTTCAAAAATGCCGGTCTGGGCAAGAATATCCAGGTTGCTGCGCAAAAGGGGATGATTCGGGGCCAGATGATGAGCCTGCTCAAGAAGATTGAAGGCCAAAGTATAGAGTCCCATCTCGCTGAATGCCACCGCCTGGTTCAAAAGCGGCTCTATCTGTTCCGGCTGCATCTTTTTTGCCTGTTCCAGATAATAAATTCCATTCCAATAGTCTTGTCTCTGCACCAGCATGGCTCCCTGGTTGTTCAATTTGATCATCTCCTGTTCTGTCTGATTATTCCGGGCCGAATGGATCGGCTTAATTAAAGCGGCCTGCTCTGCCTGGTATGTATGGTCGGCAACAGGCTGTTTTCGGACCTTCCGGCTCTTCTGCTCTTGAGACAAACCGGCTTTATTAAACCTGTCTAAAATTATGGGCCTTTCCATGTACAGAAAGGCAATCCCTGCGGATACCAGCACAAAAACCAGCGCCAACTTATATTTTTTTTGTCCGTGCCGGGGTTTTTTCGAGCGTATTCTGCCGTTTTCGGCATTCTGGAATGCCTTATGGTCCCGAATCCGCTTGAAAACGTCAAAAAAATGACTCATCTGCGCCCTTTAAATGCCTACGTGTCGAAATGGTGACCATCATTTCAGCCTCTTGCCTAAAATATACATATGATGATATCCAGTTGTAATTACAGCTAATTTTGACATAAAAACGTCACAGCTAAAAAAAAATTTATCTTCATGATCAGTTAATTATTCAATAATCATGCCAAGATAGGTAATTTACGTTCAGAAATGATATTTCTGAACAGAGGGGTCAGGGGCTAGGGCTGCCCTTTACCCATAAATCAGTGCATGGATAATTTTTATTCCCCAAAGGGGAAATGGCGTATAGCCGGTGTGCTTCAGCCACCGGTATGGGGTATATAGAGGGGATCGTCCTGAAGGGAC
>DAOVYS010000066.1 GCA_030635485.1 Pseudomonadota bacterium
AGTGAAAAAATAATTGTAAGGACAAAAAAAGTATGCGATTTCATACGACACCTCTTGTAAGGAGTTCCTGTTGCTCAACAGTTAAGGGCTTTTTCACAGATGGCCTATTATAGCACATCGTTTTGCACAGGTCATTTCAAGAATGGACCCAAAAATAAACTCGCAGAACTTTTTATACACAACGACATAAGTCCGATCCATCCCTCCATGCTGCGTCACTCGCTGCGGTGCCTGCTCACAACACTACATGGTTGCTCCGCCGGCTCCTCGCTCGTTCCTTACCTGGAGGGCGCCTCAAACTTATGCCGTTGTATATAGAAGAATCAGGTTTTGGGGAAATAGTAGACTAACGGGAATAAAACATCAATAGTTGGCAGCGACAAATAAGGGAGAGGAGGAGAGGATGGATTATGCCGATACCGCCAGATCAAAGGAGACACAATGTGTCGAATTATCTTCCGTATTGAACCAGAACAGAATGCATTCATCGTTCACAGTAAAACATTCATCAAGCGTCGCCTTGAACGAACACGGGGATATCTTGTCGTAGCGCCTTCTGGCCATTTCTATCATATGTTCTTTTATCTCGTTCATACTTACTATATCGGCTCACTCGAAAAAAATGTTTAGAAAAAAATAGTACTGCGCTCCCTATTCCCCCGTATCTATGCTCATGCCTTCAAGATAGGTCTTTTTAAGGGATGCCCCGGAAAAAACAGCGCCTTTAATCTCCGCCCCGTCAAGTGCGGCCCCGTCAAGATCAGCATCCGTAAAATCAGCCCCTTCCAGATTCGCCTTATAAAAATCAACATCTTCGAGATTCGCGCCTTTTAGATTTGCGCCTTTTAGATTTGCGCCTTTCAGGTTCGCACCTTTCAGGTTCGCCCGTTCCAGGTTGGCGCCTTCCAGATCAACGCGTTCGAGATCAGCCCCTTTAAGCTTTTTCCCGGCAAGATTTGATCCTGCCAGACTGCATTCAACACACATATTAGTTGAGAGAAGTCTCTCAAGATCTTTCCCCTCAAACGGGTTCTTTTCCTTGGGCTCTTCCGGAACCGGAGCCGATTCAGCTACAGGTTCCGGCTCTTCTTTTTGTATTGCCGTGGGTTTGCCGGCAACCATCTTCGTCCGGCTGATCGGAGCCGGCTTGAATTTTCGGATAATCTTTCTTCCGATAGAGACCGGCTTGTCGGCCTTAATTTGAGATTCAACGGAATTTAAAATAGTCTCTTTGGCCGAAACAGCTGCATGCACGGGTTCTGTTTCGGGATCTTCCTTTTTCAGAAAATTTTCTTTTGCAGGAAGCCCCCGTACCATCTGTTCAAAAGTTGAGCCGTCCAGATAGGCCCCTTCAAACCTGGCTCCCTTCAAATTCGCTCCGCTGAAATCAACCATATGCAGATCCGAGCCGGAGAATTCCGTGTCTTCAAGATCGGCGTTCTTAAAATTCGCCCTGGCCAAATCAGCCATCATCAACTTTGCCCCTGCAAGGTTGGCGCCTTCAAAATTTACTCCTTCCAGATCCGCGCCCGAAAGATCGGCATTCATAAGATTGGAACCGGACAGGTCACACTCTCTGCATTCATTCGAATCAAGCAGTCTGTCAAGATCCTGCTGACTAAATGCCGACACACTTCCTATTGCTGCCGCAAAGACAAATACACCGGCCAATAAAACCGCAACTATTTTCCTAATCATCATAAACCCCTGTTAATACCCGTTAGAACCAAAATCCATTTACACTCCCCTTTTCACCTGTCACCCTTTTTCACAGCAGTAACCGTTCACCAGGGGTGCAAACTTTACGGGACCCCCAGAAATGCGTTCACAGGTACTGCAGCTGTACGCCCGAAGGAAGTGCCCTTTTAGGGTGCGTGATCAGGGCAACCGGCTATAAATAGCCTACTCTATGCCGGGTTGCCCTGATCACGTGCAGATGCGGCGCCTGTGATCGCTTACATCACAGCATACCGGCCGCCTCCATAAAAGCCCAACCCAGACTGTCTTTACTCTCACCGCTGTATTTTGCGTCCTGCCTGCGACCGGAATAATGGTCAAGAAGCCGGTTGGCCAAGACCTTGCCGAGTTGCACGCCTTCCTGATCAAATGAGTTGATATTCCAAATAAATCCCTGAAATACGATTTTTGCCTCATACATGGCAAGGAGCGCGCCCATGCGGTACGGCGTAAGCCTTTCAGCCATTATCACGGTGCTGGGCCTGTTCCCGGAAAAGCGCTGATTGGGGTTGTCGCTTTCTTTCCCAACTGCCAGGGCCAACGACTGGGCCAGAAGATTGGCGTTGAGTTTTTCCTGGGAAATGGTTCCCTTAATGAGGATGTCATCATCATACTGGCTTTTCCGAAACCCGATGAATTCCACAGGCACTGTGGCGGTACCCTGGTGAATAAGCTGATAAAAGGCATGCTGTCCGTTCGTGCCGGGCTCGCCCCAGAGGATCGGACCGGTCGAATATTCCACGGCCCTGCCCTGCCTGTTGCACGATTTGCCGTTACTCTCCATGTCGCATTGCTGCAGATGTGCCGTAAACCTGATCAGGGCCTGGCTGTAAGGCAAGACCGCCACTGTCTCGTAGCCTAAAAAATTATGATTCCATATGCCTAAAAGGGCCAGAATCAGCGGTGGATTATTTCGGATATCCTTCTCTTCCGCAAGTTTATCCATATCATCGGCGCCTTGCAACAGATCCACAAAACCGTCATACCCGAGGGCAAAGCCGAGCATTACACCGCCAACCATTGATGTGGAACTGTAACGTCCTCCTATGTAGTCAAACATGTAAAATGAACGTAGATATTTTTCCGGATTGTCCATGGGGCTCCCCTGGCCGGTAACAGCCAGAAAATGGCGGCCGGGATCAAGGCCGGCCTTGACAAATGCGGAACGAACCAACTCTTCGTTCGTAAGGGTCTCAAGCGTTGTGCCGCTCTTGGAGACAACGTTAACCAATGTCTTTCTTAGATCAAGGCCTTGTAAGACAGCAGCCGCATCGTCAGGATCCACATTGGAAATAAAACAGACACGCCTCCCCGGTCGCCGAACAACCGCAAGGGCAAGATATATTGCGCGAGGTCCCAGATCAGAGCCGCCGATTCCCACATGAATCATGTCGGTGAACGCCTCTCCATCGGAATTTGTAATCTTCCCGTCGTCCAGATCCTTTAAAAAATCCTTCAATTTTGCCAACTCGTTTTTGGCCTGACCCGAGGCCTCCATATTGCACGGACTCTCGTCAAATACATCCCTGGTCGCAGTGTGCAGCACCTTTCTGTTCTCACTGTCAAACCCATGGATCCGATTCATGACTTCGCCCTGCTTCATAACTTTAAACTGACCCGTAACACCGCTCTCATCAGCCAGTTTCTGGAGTGCGTCCATCACACTTTCATCCACCTGTTGCGTGCCGTACAGGACATCAAACCCAGCCCCACTGCAGATGAACGACAAAAACCGATCTCTTCCCAGCGCTCCGGGCCTGCTAAGTTCATAGGGTCTCTTTGCAAGCTCCCGCAGCCGATTACAAGCAGGCAACAGATCAAGATTTTTCATATCAAGAGTCATATTATTCCCTTCATCATATATGGATCGGAATGGTGTCACAATTTTTTGCGAGGCCGGTTTATCTCTTCAGGACCTGCCAAACGGTAGAGGCGCAGTTTCCGGCTACGAGGAAATTCCCTTTTAAAAATAGATTTTAAACGCCTTGCCAGGTCAGAATAATCAGAACGAAACTCCTCATCATTGTAACCACGTTCACGAACCAGAAATCGATTGTCATCAAGTTTTAAGACCGCAACCCCCCTATTGCGCTTATATGATAAAATTTCGACTCCCGCGGGCGCCGAGCTCTTTTCAAGCATATTCAAGGCGCGTTTCAGGCAAGTTTCAATGTTAAGAAGGGCCATGTGAGCTGAAAATTAGGAATTACGAATTACGAATATTTGTTGTCTTGCACATAAAATCATTACTTGTATACCATTCGTAATTCCTAATTTGTAATTCCTATTAGATAGTTATTTCTCATCCTCTTCTCGTATCCATTTTTTAACCACATCGCCCGCCTTGTCCGGGCTGCTCTCGGCAAGCCTTGCTATCTTCTCCCTGCTGCTCATTATCTGTTGATCTGAGAAATCATCCTCAGCCTCTTGCTTATCTGCCTCCCCAACAAAATCATCCGTTGATTCTTCCGGCGTATCAATTTTCTTGGTCAAGACGCCGCTTTCGGCCAGCATACGCAAAAACGGCTTTACTATCAAAAATAAAAAACCTATTGCCAGAACAAAAAACAACGCAGGTTTCGCAAAAACGTACAATAGATCTGATACTTTTTCCATAACTCCACCTCAGACAGACAAATTACACATAATCCAACAACCCTGGGAGATGGCTCAATTTTTTTATTTTCCAGTGAATAATAAAATGAATATATTATAATAACATAGGGAACTCGGTGTCTATGAAAATACCGCATTATGCTATCATCCAATAACCCTATTTAAAAAACTTTTTATTCTTTTTTATTACTTTTCAGGATATATCTTTACGGATATTCTGCCTACGCAGTATATCTCTTCCACAGATTATTCGCGAACAGTTAAAATCTTCGCAAAAAACTCAACAATATCACAAAAAAACAATGAATAACATCCACGATACATTAATTGTAGGAAGCGGCCTTTCAGGACTCGCCATAGCACATTTCCTTGAAAAAAAACGGCCTGACATGGACATTATTCTGCTTGAAAAGGCATCCCGGGCCGGAGGCGCCATTCGGACGTTTCGAGAGCAAGGGTTTCAGGCGGAATGGGGTCCTCACGGATTTCTGGACAACATACCGGAAAGTCGTGAACTGCTCCGGGATACAGGATTGGACCAAGAGGCTCAAAGAGTGCCCTTAAATAATTTTCTAAGATTTCTCTGCCACAACGGCAAACTGATCCCACTGCCCCAGAACCCAAAAAAAATACTCACAACCCCACTTATTCCGTTTTGGGGCAAAATGCGAATCCTTGCCGATCTATGGACCAAACCCATCATGGAAGACCAGACAATAGGTCAGTGGGCGGTCCGCAGGTTCGGCAAAAGCGTCCACCCGCTTGTTGATGCCGCGGTGACCGGCACTTTTTCAGGAGACCTGGACCGGATGAGCATTGATTCCGTAATGCCCGGCCTGCGCGCCCTTGAAAAAGAATCAGGATCGGTTCTCCTCGGTCTTAAGAAAAAAAAGAAGTCATCGTCCCTTAAGAACGGACTTCCCTCAATGATAAATTTTCCCCAAGGCATGGAAAGACTCATAGAAATACTGGCCAAAGGCAAACCCATACGATTTGGTACAGGTGTCAAAAAAATAGAAAAAAAAAGCGATATCTGGGAGGTCCGAACGGACGACGCAACGTTTGGAACACGCGCTCTTATCCTGGCCCTGCCTGTTAATCAGGCCTTAAAACTTCTATCTCATCTGGACAGGCCGCCTGTAAAAAAAATTCCGGTTTCAAAAATCATAAACGTTGTCATGGGATTCTCCGGCACGGCCAAAGTCCCGCGCGGTTTCGGATATCTCGCCCCGGAAAGAGAGAACCGTTTCACCCTTGGCGCCATGTTCTCATCCCACATGTTTCCGGGCAGGGCGCCTGAAGGGCAGATGCTTCTCGAAGCCCTTGTGGGAGGACGCAGGCATCCGGAACGACTCGACCTGGAAGATGATGACATTTTAAGAAAAGTTTACAATGATCTCAGCCGGCTGATGGAACTCCCGGAACCACCGCTCTTTTCAAGGGTCCTCCGCTCAACGGACGGGATACCTCAGCTTGAGATGGACCATCCAGCGCTTATGAACTGGCTGAAAAAACTTGCCCAAAAAACGGAGGGTCTCTATATCAGCGGGTTTGGCTGGGATGGCATTGGGATTAACGATATGATCAAATCGGCAAAAAAGACAGCCCGAATCGTGGCTGAAGGAGAATACGGCAAATCAGAAACAGCAGCTGTGAAGGGTGTCTATTTCTGATATGACGTAAAATATATGAATTGTAAATCAGAGGACCTACCTGGGTTGGCGTCCGTCCGGAAATTCTTCTGATTTTTTTCTGGATTCCCAGTCGATTCCAATTTCTTTACCAAAGGAACTTTTAAAAAAATTTTCCATCATCTCTGTGTAGCATCCAGGACAATAGCCATGCGACAGATATTCATTATCCTCGATTTGCGGCTGCTTTTTCCAACCGTCTCTGCATTTTATTTTTTTACACACACAGCAGATTGTTATCATGAATCCTTTCCTCTTCTCAACAGACCGACAATGCGTAAAATTCCAGACCTGGGATAAAATAAAAACAAATTTTACACATATTGTTTCTTGAGCTTATTATTTAGAAACTCCACCTGACCCCTTACGCTCGTGTTCCGGACCATCTGTTCGGTAATTTTCCTGACGGAATGCACGACAGTGGAATGATCCCGGTTGAAAGCCTTGCCGATATCATCCAACCCCTCCTTTGTGTGCTTCCGTGCCAGATACATTGAAACCTGGCGGGGAAAAGAAATGGCCTTTTTACGGGATTTGGACCGCAAGTCACTGACAGTCACCTTGAACTGGTCTGCCACAAAATCCTTTATGACATCCAGGGTCAGCTCCCGGCTCCGCCCGATGATGTCGGCAATTACTTCCTTGACCATGCTCATATCAGGAGGCATCTTAAGCAGGCTGGACTTGACCCGGAGACCTGCGATAGCGCTTTCCACCTGCCGAATATCCCCCTTGATGTTCTCAGCCATGTACACCATAAGTTCCTTTGAAAGCGGCAGGCTGCTATTTTCAGCCTTCCTTTTAATAATAAGGAACCTGGTCCGGACGTCCGGCGGATTGATGGTCGTGATCAATCCGGCGGAAAGCCTTGAACGAAACCCCGTATCAATGTCAGGGATTTTCCTTGGAAACACCTTGCCTGTAAAAATCAACGTCTTACCCGCATCAAGCAGTGCATCAACAGCAGCTGCCAATTCTTCCTGGGTCTTGCTCTTGCCGGCCAGAATATGAACATCTTCAACCAGCAGCATGTCACATTGGTTATGGTACTTTGTCTTGAACTGCTCCATTGTATTATTCTTGATGCCACGGACCATTTCCGCTGTGAGCTGCTTAGCTGTCAGACAGTGAATACGTGTTGATGGTGAGTGGTTGACCACATGGTGCGCCACGGCCTGAGTGAGATGGCTCTTCCCAAGGCCGGTGCCGGCTTTGATATACATGCAGCGGCCGAACGACGTATCGCCTTCTGCCAGAGCATGGCAGGCTGAATGTGCAAGAGCGTTCGATTCACCGACCATAAATTCCTCAAATGTATACCTGGGGTGAAGCGTCGGAATCCGTGCCCTGCCGGAAGGCGTGGCAGGCAAAATAAGCTGTTCAGGCTTTTCTTCCGGACGAAATTGAATTTTCCCTCCGACTGTAAAGCGAATCTCCGGGATTCCGCTACTGAACATGGAGAGACTTTCCTGAATAGGGACGGAATACTTATCAGAGACCCAGGAACAAAAAAATGGGTCGGGACCCGCAAGTTCCACGACCTGATCGTCAGCCCTGATGCACGAAAGTGGTTCAATCCAGAGTGAATATGTGCTTTCAGGAAGCATATTCTTCAATCTATCTTTGGCCTGTTTCCACAGCATAATCATAAATCCCCCGCACATTCAGACAACCGCCTTTTAAATCAAAAAAAAAGGTCCGTTTTATGAAAAAAACACTGTTAGAGCCGATATATTTAACGATCTCATAAAAAGCCAAAATACTTACAAATAAGGACTTTTTTACGAATCCATCATATTTAATTTCAGCAAATCTAAAAAACTGATTTATAAAATTCTATCGCACCGATTACGCCCTCAAGAAATCATGCGTATTTTTTAATTCAAAATCCGGCCGACAGTCAAACCCGGTTTAAAAGGATTTTACCCAAAGCTTTTCCTTAAGTTTTCAACAGAGCAAAAACCGTTGTCAGACAGGGAAATGATGCCATTCCCCCCCTGAATACCTGAATAAATAACCACTTGCAAAATGAATCAAAAAATGTGCACAAAAATATGGGGTTACAAAAATCATCATAAGAGTTTCAACACCCCCTCTCCAAACAACAAGTCATATTTTCTCTCAATTCCTCTTGATTCCTCTTAAATTCTCCGATTTTCGAAATACTACCTGCCGATTTTATAACACACTGAATTACAAATAAAAAAATCTTTTATCTTTTTTTCACCGAAAAAAACCGGGTAAATCGTCCTCAAACGGGTGGCGCCCCGGCTGATAGCCTTGAAGCCGCACCCCATCTGGGCTGCGGCCATATCTTACTGAAACAATAGAACTATTTTCCATTGATCAATATTGTACCTGCAGCTGCACAATTCACAGTATGGAAATAAGATAACGTAAATCCGTGGAATAATCCGATTCTGAGCGAAATTCTCCTTATCCCTTATTGTGCGTTTTCCAAATTTTACAACATCTCGATTGCATATTTCGCAATTTGACCAAAATGTGTTCATCATTCGTAACCGAATCACAGGGAGCAGATGCGGTGCCTGCTCACAACCCTACATGGTTGCTCCGCCGGCTCCTTGCTCGTTCCTTGCATAAAGGGCGCCTCAAACTTATGGCCATCTTGAATAATTGTCTTTTCATCCGATTTCGGCGTCACAGCAAAAATGAAAAATGCTCACATATGCTTAATATGCGGAGTTTATACCCGAATGGGTGCTTTTTCATTTTCACTGTTCCTTGACCTCGAACGAAAATCCTAAATTATTCAAGATACCCTTATGCCGTTGTGTATAAATACACTACTTGAGAAAACGCACTTAAAATGATAAGTTTTCTCCGGTCGATTGTAATCGACCGCAGGATCAAAAGGAATAATCAATGATAGAAGAAAACGACGGATGCGGCTGGAACATCTCGTGGCTGATAACTTGCCAGCTATCTGCAGTAGTTCTCTATCTCTCCTGGCTCGTCGGACCGTTCCGTACTTATTGGGATCAGCTTGACAGGGCAGTCTTCCTTATATTAAACACCAGTCTCGATGCAGGCAGGGGATGGCAACTCTTCTGGGCCGTGGCCAATAACCGCTTGTTCGATCTGGTGGCCGGGATCCTGATGCTGACAATCTTTTTGCGATATATATTTGCTGAAAATCAAAAATTTGTTCAAAACCGAACAGCGATCACTATTTTCATTTTATTCTACTCTCTCGCTGCAACACTGATCTTAAAGTCAACGGTTTGCAATCTGGACCGCCTAAGCCCCACCTTGACTATAGAAAACAGCATCCGATTATCAGAACTGTTTCCTTCCATTCCATTAAAAGATGCCTCCTCAGTCTGTTTTCCGGGTGATCACGCAACGGTTCTATTCCTGTTTACCGCTTTTATCTGGTATTTCGGCGGGAAAAAATATGGTATTGCCGGTCTGTTTCTATCAATTCTGTTTTCACTGCCTCGACTTGTCGGCGGGGGGCACTGGCTTACCGATGATCTGGTGGGAGGCGGCTTTATGTTTCTGACCATCGTAGGCTGGGCACTGGCAACTCCGTTACATTGCAGGGCAATATGCTGGATTGAGGACCGGCTTGCTCCATTCTGGAAAAATCATCAGTGATGTAAGCGATTACAGGTACCGCATCTGTAATCCGCTTACAGGTTAAGGGGGTAAGCCGTTATCCGGTCATCTTGCCCCTGTGATCGGTTACTCAGTGATGGTGTCGTAAAAAGTCCGCCTATCTTCCGCCGGCCTCAAGCGCGGCATGAACGGCAGTGGTCGGTATATCTGTCAGATCTTTATCCCTGCATCCTGCAATGCTTTTCCTTACCCGCTCCATATCCATTTCCTTGCCTCTATTTTGGATTCTTACATTTTTTTACTCCATAACCCTCTTTTTCATCCTGAAACAGGAGACTTTTTTTTCAAAAAAGGCTGATCATCCACCTTTTCCATCCACACTATCCATTTGTTTTTACGTCTTTTTTCATCTTTTTTGCGTAGGTAGTTGAATTATATCTTAAAATTTGATATAATTAAATTAAGCCTAAATAGAATGTTCCTTGAGGGTAAGACTCAATGCAACGGAAGAAGAACAAAACGGGAGGAAAAAAATGAAATCTTTAAAAAGGTATAATATGAAATCACTCAAATACAGTCTGCTCTCAACAGCTCTTCTGGTTCCCATGATCATAGCGGGAGCCCAGACAGCCTCTGCTGCGGTAAGCGGCGTATGTTCAAACTGTCATACAATGCATTACAGCCAGGGGAACACCCAACTCGGAACCTGGGGAGGCAGCGGTCCGTACAGTTCTCTACTTACAAATGACTGCCTTGGCTGCCACACAACTACCGGAACTGACCCGTTAGTAGATAGTTACCCCTTTGTGTCAACTACTAATGGTACTGATTTTGATGATGACAATTGTCTGGCCGGCGGTTACTTCGCAAAAACCGAGAGCAGCACCGCCAGTAATGCCGGTAATAGTCACACAATGACTAGTACAAACCCTCCGGCCGGTTATAATGGGACTTTTTATACAGGTGACACAAATAACTTCAGTTGCGCCGGAACCAACGGTTGCCACGGCAACCATACCGACTTGGACGACATGGATGCCATTGCGGGCGAGCATCACACAAGCGGCGGCTATCGCATGCTCTATGTTGATACAGCTGGTAGTAATGCAGTAGCCGGCGTTGC
Source organism: Pseudomonadota bacterium (assembly GCA_030635485.1). Lineage (GTDB taxonomy): Bacteria > Desulfobacterota > Desulfobulbia > Desulfobulbales > DAOVYS01 > DAOVYS01. The sequence goes on from DAOVYS010000066.1 coordinate 10,750, forward strand.
CGCGGCCGACTACGAAGAAGCGCTGATCGCAAACACCACTTATCCTGGTGGGGGGGCACTAGCCCACAATGTCTACAGTGCGGATGCTTCTGGTGATCACACAATCTCCGAGTTTTGCGCCTTATGTCATGGCGACTTTCATGGCGACGCAGGTACCCTGAGTAGTGGCTCCTGGATAAGGCATCCGTCTGATGTCGTGCTCCCGGTCGGGTGGAACATAGGCGTTGAGGCCAACACCTTAACCGATAGTGATAACAAGCGGAATCCGGTTGGATGGGCAGGAGCGACTGAAGGC
>DAOVYS010000002.1 GCA_030635485.1 Pseudomonadota bacterium
CACTGTTCACGGCAACAGGATTAACGGCCCAATTAAACTTCTTTTTCTACATAGGCATAGCATTTACAAGTATTGCGCTCTTCTATCAGCACCTCGTAGTGACACCCAGGGATCTATCCAGAATCCAATTCTCCTTTTTCACCTTAAACGGACTGATCAGCCTGACCCTTTTTGTCGCAACATGGCTCTCGCTGGTAGTCTAGGAGGCCTTCAGCCTTCAGGACTTCAGCCTAAACAACTTAAGCGGTTACAAAATATTTTTCCGTCCATTGCCGATTGCATCATTACTCCTTGAATTTCCAATTTCTTTCAATGATTCCCCTATACAATCTCTACAACAAATCACCGTCCATTTTTTGACGCTAAAACATGTTGAAAAGTGAGATAAGATTCCGATCTTCTTCATCCTTCAGCCACAATTTGCTCACCCACCTTGAGCCCAAAATATGCTACATATTGTGGTAAATAGTTCTTGACAATACCACATATTGTATAGTTTCTTTAAACCCAGCAACACAAAAAAATCAATCTCAAGGAGGATTCCTGTGGATCAAAAAACAAAAATTCTGGTCACTGAAGATGGAAGTTTCGATCTAGGCACATACCGCTGGGACGATCGCCGCTTCTCAGATCTCCTGCTTAAAGAAAACCGTATTGACGCGGATAAAGCCATCGAATTAAGCAAATTTCTTCGTGATGAAATCGCAAAGATGGAAATCCATACCATAACCATGCCGATTATTGAAAACATCATTAACGCCAAACTCAAGAAATATGGTCTTACAAAGTCGACCCCGATCCGTCTGGACAAGTCCATATTCATCCCGAACGAGCCCCTCCTGTCACCAAATGCCCAAACGGTCCTGGAAAGGAGATACCTTAAAAAAGATGTCAAGGGCCGGCTCAAGGAAAGGGCCGACCAGATGTTCAGGCGTGTTGCAAAACACATTGCCAAGGCGGAGTCCAAGTTTGAAGATTCTTCCAAGGTCAAGGAGATAGAGGAAAATTTCTATAAAATGATGACCGAGTTCAAATTCCTCCCCAACTCTCCGACTCTTATGAATGCCGGGCGTCGGCTGGGACAGTTGGCAGCCTGCTTTGTCCTGCCGATCAATGACAGCCTGGACGAGATCTTCAATTCAGTCAAGAACGCGGCCATAATCCACAAATCAGGCGGCGGGACCGGATTCGACTTTTCAAAGCTCAGGCCGAAAAACAGCCGGGTGGGAACCACGGGCGGTGTTGCGTCAGGTCCGATTTCGTTTATGAAGATATTTAACACCGCCACTGAACAGGTAAAACAGGGCGGCACGCGCCGTGGCGCGAATATGGCCATTTTACGGGTAGATCACCCTGATATTATGGAATTTATCCGGTGCAAGACCAAAAACGATGAACTGAATAACTTCAATATCTCAGTCTCTGTAACCGACCAATTCATGAAAGCGGTGAAAAATGACACTGGTTATGATCTGATCGACCCAAGAGACAACCGGAAATCCGGCTCGCTCAATGCCCGAAAAGTCTACGAGGCCCTGGTAAACCGGGCCTGGGAAAATGGAGATCCAGGCATCATATTTCTTGACAGGATCAATAAGGACAACCCGACCCCCGAACTTGGATCCCTGGACAGCACTAATCCCTGCGGCGAACAACCACTGCTTCCAATGGAGGCGTGTAATCTCGGATCAATCAACCTGGCCAAGATGGTGACGAAAAAATCAGACAAGGCTGAAATCAATTACAAATCTCTTAAGGAAACCATCTGGGGTGCAGTCCGTTTTCTTGATGATACGATAGATAGGTCCAAATACCCGCTTCCGGCAATCGATCATATGGTAAAGGGAAACCGCAAGATCGGACTCGGGGTTATGGGTTTTGCCGACATGCTGTATCAACTCGAGATTCCCTACAACTCGGAAAAGGCCCTGAACATTGCCGAGAAGGTCATGCATTTCATCCAGATCGAATCGCATGACGCCTCCACCTATCTGGCGGATTCAAGAGGGACCTTCCCGAATTTTGACAAGAGCGTGTTCAAGGACCGTGATGACTGCAATTACCGGAATGCCACCACAACCACCATTGCGCCGACAGGCACACTCTCCATAATCGCGGATTGTTCCAGCGGCATCGAACCCCTGTTCGCCTTAAGTTTTGTCAGGAGGGTAATGGACAATGACGAACTGCTGGAGGTTAATCCCCATTTTGAAAAAGTTGCCAGGGAAAGAGGCTTTTACAGCCGGAAATTGATGGACACCATAGCCAGGCAGGGAAGCATCCATTCCCTGCCGGAAGTGCCCGAGGACGTGAAAAAAATCTTTGTAACAGCCCATGACGTGTCACCGGAATGGCATATCCGCATGCAGGCCGCGTTCCAGAAACAGACTGACAATGCTGTCTCCAAAACAGTCAACCTGCCCAAGGAAGCCTCTGAAGAGGATGTCCGGAGTGTGTATGATCTATCATATGAATTAAAATGCAAGGGCGTTACGATTTACAGGGACGGCAGCAAGGAAAACCAGGTGCTCTCATTCTCGGAAGCTGAAAAAAAATCCAAAGGGCTCTTTACGGAAAGCATGGAGCGGCCCGATATTCTGAAAGGCTTTACAGCAAAAATGAAGACCGGTATGGGGAATCTCTATGTCACGGTAACGGAATATGAGGGACGTCCATTCGAGGTCTTTGCCACCATAGGAAAATCAGGCAAATCCACAACAGCCAAGACAGAGGCCATTGGACGGCTTGTATCACTATCCCTCCGTTCCGGAATACGGGTGGAAAAGATAGTGGAACAGCTCAAGGGTATCTGTGGAGAACACCCTATATTTCATGAAGGAGGCATGGTGCTCTCAATACCGGATGCCATAAGCAGAATCCTTGAAAAACAATATATGACGAACAAATCAGACCAAAAGGGCGCAGAGCAACACAGCCTCATGGGAGAGGTATGCCCGGATTGCGGACAGACCGTGAGCTTTGAAGAGGGCTGCATGACGTGTCATTTCTGTGGTTTTTCCAAGTGCGGGTAAAACACTCACTTTAAAAAGGCAATAAAAAACGGAGGGTGGCACACACCAGGCTAAATCGGAACCAACCTCTTTTGCATACGGATCACGCCGGATCAATTCTTCTGACCGTAACTGATCGCGGGGGCAAGGTAACCAGACAACGGTTACCCCCCTCCCCTTACCGTATAAGATAGCGGTACAAGTGGTGCAGGTTTGCCCTGAGCACCTCCAAAAAGGGCATTTACTCGTACTCGCGCACGTGTGCAGATGCGCCGCCTTGTTTTTGACCTGCTCATCTCTCCCTCCTATACTCAATACACAACCATATTGGAGATTGAGTTAAATGACCCCAAAAGATATCCGTTGGGAACAACGCTTTGCAAACTACCAAAAGGCCTTAAATCAGCTGCCTAACCCGACCTACATAAGACGTTGTTTTTATGTAGATGGGTTGAACGAATGTTTACGACTCCCTATGATCCATATGACCCCAACAAGATTCCCAAAATAAATAAAATGGAAACGAGAAAAACGATGCATCGTGATATGTGTTGACAAAAGAAACTCATTTGGCTAACTGTAGGCTATGTAATTATTTGAATATGATCAAAATAGAACATTATTCTGATATAGGGGCATGGTCAGGATAAAATTCTCTTTAGATCAAGCTCAAAAGTCGTAGCATAGATCAAAAGTATCAATAATAATATAGCGATTTTATTATACATTGTGACTTATATCTGAATTCTAACCCCTGGCCTTTACCCCCTACGTAGTACAAGCATAAAGGTTGTTTCGATCCTAGTCCATATTGTTCTATTTTGGTCACACCCATTTTGTTTAACCAGTTTTTTAAAAAAATAATTACGTATCATCCAATTTTGACTAATAAAAAAAAAGAAGGAGGCATGTAATGTTTAATAAAATTTTATTCGTTACCACCGGTTCGCCTAACTGTAATAACGCCGGCAAGACAGCTTTTGATCTCGCAAAACAACACAAATCGACCCTTTATATATTGAATGTCTTCGGTGTCCCAGGCCACGGTGAAGGCCCTTTTGTCATCGATATCCACACTGGTGAAGAAAAAAGTAGTATAAACCAGGAATATGTCGAAGGGGTGAAGGAGGGGATAAAAACTACATATGCCGATCAACTGAAGGAAGTTGGATCAGCGATTATTGATTGTGTTGCAGGTGTTCCTCATACCGAAATTTTACGAAAGGCTCGAAAAGAGGATGTCGATCTGATCATTATGGGAGCCCATACACACCCGGAAGATATCGGTGCTACCCGCTATCGAAAAATCGTGGGCAGTACCATGGAGCGGGTGGCAAAAAAGGCCAGCTGCCCGGTAGTTATCATCAGTCGGCCGTGTACGGCCTGCTTTCAGAGTTCCAGCAATATCATTTTAGGAACTGATTTTTCCAAAGCTGCGTATTCGGCATTTTTATTTGCATACAAGGTTGCTAAAACGGTCGGATGCAAATTGTACATTTTCCACACAATAGACCTGAAAGATATTCAAATCGGATATTATACTCAGGAAGAAATCGAAAGAGATGTGGAAAACGCCCGTAAGAAAATTGAAAAAATCTACGTGCCGGAAATGAAGGGGTTTGATAATTATGAGATTGGAGTTTGTGAAGGCATTCCGTATATGGAGATCCTGAAATTCGCCCGGGAGAAAAATGCTGATTTAATCGTTATGTCTCATCATGCCCGTGAAACTGACCCAGAAAAGGCCTTAATCGGAAGCACGGTTGAACAAGTCATATTAAGATCATCATGCCCGGTTGCCAGCGTCAATCGACCGGACAAAGTTGCCATGGTCGATTAAGTCTCTATGGGGAATACGGAGCATAAGAGGTAAAAATAGCCATTGACCGCCGAAGAGATCGAAGAAAATAATACCGGCTTTCAGAAAAAAGCTACAGATCAAAGGAGTGGCGTCAACAAAAAAAGAGCTGCTATTGACAAACGTCAATAGCAGCTTTTTTTATATAATGCAAAAACAGCGAATCTATTCTTCGATATCCTCGCCGTCATCTTCCTTGTAATTAACAAGTTCCAGAATCGCCATCGGCGCCGCGTCACCGGCCCTGTTACCGGTCAAAATGATCCGGGTGTAACCGCCGTTCCTGTCCATATATTCATCCCTAAGCTCACCAAAGAGCTTGGCAACGACCCTCTTATCCTGAACCACGGTCAAGGCCTGACGCCTTGCGTGCAAATCACCCCTCTTGCCCAGGGTGATCATCTTGTCCGCTACCTTCCTGACTTCCTTAGCTTTTGGCGTTGTGGTTACGATCCGCTCATGATCCAGAAGCGAAGTCACCATATTTCTCACCATTGCCAGCCGATGGGACGTTGTACGCCCGAGTCTCCTTCCTGCTTTGCGATGCCTCATATTCTAACCCTCACTCTGGGCGTTTTCAGCTTTTTCAGCGCTGCCGGTGCCTGTGCTGCTGGATGATTCCGGTGTCTCCCAGCCCTCAAGCTGCATTCCAAGCGTAAGATCCATCTCTGCCAACAGCTGTTTTATCTCGTTAAGTGACTTGCGGCCAAAATTCTTGGTCTTAAGCATTTCAGTTTCGGTTTTCTGAACCAATTCGCCGATATAGCAAATATTCGCATTTCGAAGACAATTGGCGGACCTGACCGATAGTTCAAGATCTTCCACGCTTCGGTACAAATTCTCATTAAGGGGCGGGGTCTTATCTTCTTCATCAGGAATCTCTTCCGGCTTCACCTGATCCTCATCAAAATTAATAAAGACCGTCATCTGCTCCTTGAAAATCTTGGCTGCATAGGCAAGGGCATCCTCAGGCCTGACGCTGCCGTCGGTAGACAACTCTATAGTCAACTTGTCATAGTCAGTCTGCTGACCTACCCTGGCTTGGGTGACCACCATCTTCACCTTTTTGATCGGCGTAAATACGGAATCTATAGGAATAAGACCTATGGTCTGTTCCTCAGGCTTATTCTTCTCTGCCGGGGCATAGCCCTTTCCCCACTCAACGTTGAATTCCCCGACAAACTTGCCGTTTCCGGTAATGGTGCAGATATGCTTGTCAGGATTCATGACATCACAGAGTTTATCTGTTATTAAATCCGCAGCAGTAACCGGCCCCACCTTGCTAACGTCGACTTTAACAATTGCCGACGCCGGCGAATTCAAACCAAACCGGACTTCCTTCAGATTGAGGATGATCTCGGTCACGTCTTCCATAATCCCCGAAAGCGTACAAAACTCATGCTCGACATCTTCAATCTTCACAGAGGTAATCGCAGCACCCTGAATGGAAGAAAGAAGAATACGGCGCAGAGAATTGCCGATGGTCGTTGCAAATCCCCGCTCCAACGGCTGGCAGACAAATTTAGCGTAGCACTCGGTGCGGCTGTCCTGATCTACATCCAGGCGCTCCGGGCTAATCAACTCACGCCAATTTCGGTAAAACGGAACAGATTCCTGTGTCGGTTCTTGATTGTTATCCATAATCGTAAATATTCGGGTACGTGTGAAAAACTTTAAAAAGCCACGGAATGTAAATGTTTGGCAGTGCACCCCCAAGGGCACTTCCTGCGGGGCGCTTCAGGTGCACGCGCCCAACGGAAGTGGACTTGGGGTATGATCAGGCTGGAGAACTATAGTTGGCTATATGAACCAACCTGATCGCGTGCAGATGGAGTGCTGCCCAATATTTACCCATAATCTCTATTATTTGGAGTAAAGTTCAACAATTAGCTGTTCCTGAATCGGCATGGTGATATCCTCACGCGCAGGCAAAGCCTTTACTCTTCCTTTGTGATTCTCTGTCTCTAATTCCAACCAGGCAGGAACACCTCTCCGAACTACAGCAGCCAGTGCATCGTTGATAACGCCCACTTTCCGGCTTTTTTCCTTGATCGTGATCTCGTCGCCGACAGAAACCTGGTATGAAGGGATATTCACCTTCTTCCCATTAACCAGAACATGGTTATGTCGTACAATCTGCCTAGCCTGATTCCTGGACCCGGCAAAACCCATCCTGAAAAGTGTATTATCAAGCCTGGTCTCAAGCAGAATGAGAAGATTCTCACCGGTTATGCCTTTTTTGGATTCAGCTATCTTAAAATATTTCTTGAACTGCCCCTCAAGCATGCCGTACATACGGCGGACTTTCTGCTTTTCTCGAAGCTGAATCGCATAATCAGAGGCTTTGCGCATACGGGCCTGACCATGCTGACCAGGAGGATACGCCCTTCTTTCAAAGGAACATTTGTCAGAATAACACCTGTCACCTTTCAGAAATAGTTTCAAATTTTCCCTTCGGCATTGCCGGCAGACAGCGCCTCTATATCTTGCCAATTTAGATCCTCCATACAACGTCGGCCAAATCACCAAAGATTATATTAGGCCGACAAATATAATCACATATAATGTCTTATTGTATCGTAACCGTTCACCAGGACTACGAACTTACGGAACCGCCGGTGTGTAAGTGTTCACCGCATCGGGAAAAATCAGACCCTTCTTCTCTTCGGGGGCTTACATCCGTTGTGAGGTATGGGTGTGACGTCGCAGATACGACTGACTTCAAGTCCCGCGCCCTGAATCGCCCTTAAAGCAGCTTCCCTCCCAGGTCCAGGGCCCTTAACCATTACTTCCACCTTCCTAAGGCCATGTTCCATCGCCTTTTTGGCGGCAGCATCAACCGCGTTCTGGGCGGCAAACGGAGTGCTCTTCCTTGATCCTTTAAATCCAAGGCATCCGGCGCTGGACCAGGACATTACATTTCCCTGCCTGTCGGAAAAGGTCACCAAAGTATTGTTAAAGGTGGATTTAATATGCACAATCCCTTCAGGGATATTCTTTTTTTCTTTGCGCTTAACTCTCTTTGTCTTCGGGCTAGCCATAGTGTCTCCAGATTAAGACTAAATTAAACTTAGCTTTACTACTTTTTCTTGACACCGGGGCTCCGCCTCGGTCCTTTCCGCGTACGTGCATTGGTGCTGGTCCTCTGCCCTCTGCAGGGCAGACCTCTACGATGCCTGAGTCCACGGTAGCAACCAAGATCCATCAAACGCTTGATGTCCATGGCAACAATCCGGCGTCTGTCACCTTCAACCATGTATCCATCGTCAATGATCTTACGAATCTTGACCACATCCTGATCAGTCAGATTGTCGCTGCTGAAATTATGTGCCATCCCTGCCTTATCCAGAATCATACGGGCCGAGGTCCGGCCAATTCCGTAAATATAGGTCAGAGCGATCTCCATATGTTTATTTTTCGGCAAATCTACGCCTGCTATGCGTGCCAAGGTTGTCCCCCTATCACTCTCTTATGGAAAACGGCTATCCTTGCCGTTGCTTATGCTTCTTTATCTTGCAGTCAACCCGCACTACGCCCTTCCGCTTATACACACGACAGTCGCTGCACATTTTTTTAACCGATGCCCTTACTTTCATCGTACTAACCTCAATTTCATGTATAATCGCTATTTCTTGTTTTTGGAACGAAATGTGATCCGGCCCCTGGTCAAATCATAGGGAGACAATTCCAAAGTCACCCTGTCCCCAGGCAAAATTTTAATGAAATGCATCCTCATCTTCCCTGATATATGGGCAAGTACCCTGTGACCGTTTGCAAGCTCAACCCTGAACATTGCATTAGGCAAAGGTTCAACAATCGTGCCCTCAACCTGAATGGCTTCTTCTTTTGCCATATAACTCCAATAATCAGTTTATTTAAGGTTATTGAAAGATCTCGTATAAACCGAACAAATCAAAATACGATTTCCATAAAGCCGGACATATTAATCCTTTTTGATGTTTTTTGCAGGGTATTTTTTATATTTTCGCAAAAAAATCAAAATAGTTCATTAGGGTATGAGCATGAAACTCCTCGGGATGTATGAGTTCACCAGTGGTGCAGGCTTATGTGCGCCCGAAGGAAGTGCCCTTGGGGTGCGTGATCGTGGCGGGCGGCTATAACCTATAACTATGCCGGTCGCCGCGAGAGCGCGTGCAGCTGCGCCGCTGGGAAACTCATACAAAAAATCAATTCGGGTTGGAAGTCCTGCTCAAAATTTCCGCTTCGCCCTCGGTAATCAGTATGGAGTGTTCAAAGTGTGCGGAAGCTGTCCTGTCAGCCGTTACAACGGTCCACTTATCTTTCAGAACACGTACATCACTGGTGCCGATATTAACCATCGGCTCAATCGCCAGCACCATTCCGGCAAGCAGCCTGGGTGTCCGTTTTTTTCTGGAGTAATTTGGAATCTCCGGCGGCTCGTGCAACGCGGCCCCTATTCCATGGCCTACGTAATCACGGACAATTGAAAATCCATTTTTCTCAACATGAATCTGTACCGCCCGCGAAATATCGTTAATCCGATTTCCTGCTTTTGCCTGTTTGATCCCCTTATAAAGGGCCTCTCTAGTAACCTTCACCAGATCGCCCTTTCTGGAATTAATTTCGCCGACAGGAACGGTGACGGCAGCATCACCAAAAAAACCTTTGTACTTCACGCCAAAATCAATGCTTACAATATCCCCTTCTTTTAATACAACCTTTTTGGAAGGAATCCCGTGAACCACCTGCTCATTTAACGAGACACAGAGACTCCCGGGAAATCCTCGGTACCCCTTAAAGGCCGGGACACTACCCCTTGCTCTTGAGAATTCTTCCGCCCACCGGTCCAGTTGCCAGGTAGTGACTCCGGGCCTGACCTTCTTTCCAATCATACTCAGCGTGTCACCGACTATCTGATTGGCCTGACGCATGATCTCAATCTCGGCAGCAGACTTAAGAGTAATAGAATTGCCCATTATTACAAACCTTTGGTCAACGTCGTCCCTTTATCCTGCTATCCTTAAGAAACCCGTCATAGTTCCGCATCACCATGTGGGACTCCATCTGAGCAATGGTATCTATGGCAACACCAACCACGATCAAAAGAGCTGTTCCTCCAAAATAGAAAGGAACATTAAGCTTGCTGATCAACATTGTAGGCAGTACACAGACTACACTGACGTATACCGCGCCTACAACGGTCAAACGCACCGTAACCTTGTCGATGAATTCCGAGGTCTTTTTCCCAGGCCGGATTCCAGGGATAAACCCACCGTTCTTTTTTAAATTTTCCGCAATATCATTGGGATTAAACGTCACCGCAGTATAAAAAAAACAGAAAAACACTATCATGCCGACATAAATCGCCGTATGCAACAGACTACCCCACTGGAGCGTTGCTGCTGCACGCTGGACCCAGTCAATCTGGATCATTCCTCCGACAGTTGCCGGAAACATCATGATCGATGAAGCAAAAATCGGAGGGATTACGCCGGCCATGTTGATTTTTAACGGCAGATGCGACCTCTGACCGCCGTACATGCGCCTGCCGACCACCCGTTTTGCATATTGAATCGGTATACGGCGTTGGGCGGTTTCAAAATATATAATGATACCGATCACTCCAGCCATCATAACGAGTAAAATCGGAATAAAAATCATGGTGAGTTCGCCGGCCCTGACCAGGCTGATGGTATTTCCGATTGCAGCGGGCATCCTTGCGACAATGCCTGCAAATATAATCATGGATATACCGTTTCCGATTCCCCTTTCAGTCATCTGCTCGCCCAGCCACATGATGAACGCTGTGCCGGTTGTCAGGGTAAGTATGGTCATCAACCGGAAACTCCAGCCCGGATCAATCACGATCATCTCGCTGCCGACCGGGGCAGCCATTCCTTCAAGACCTACGCTTATCATGAACCCCTGGATTATGCTCAGGCCCACAGTGGCGTAACGGGTATACTGTGTTATCTTTCTTCGCCCCTGCTCTCCTTCTTTTTTGAGAGCCTCAAGGTGCGGGACAACTACCGTCAGGAGTTGGAAGATGATGGAAGCGCTGATGTAGGGCATAATGCCCAACGAAAAAATCGAGAACTTTTCAAGCGCCCCGCCGGAAAACATGTTGAACATGCCAAAAAGTGTATTTGCATTTTTTGCAAAAAAATCCGCCAGGGCATCGGTATTGATCCCGGGTGTCGGAATCTGGACACCGATCCTGTATACAGCCAGCATCAACAGAGTAAAAATAACTCTGCGTCTTAATTCAGGAACATTAGCAGCGTTCTGAAATCCGCCTCGCATTAACTATTCCTCAACAGTCCCGCCGGCAGCCTCAATCTTTTGCCGGGCAGAACCACTCACTTTGTTGACTGCTACCGTCAAAGCCTTTGTGATTTCACCGTTGCCGAGTATTTTCACAAAATCATACTTCCCGGCAACCATACCGGCCTTTACAAGGGCGTCCCGGTCAACCTTGGCGCCTGCCTCAAACCTGTCCAGGTCCTTAACATTCACAATGCCGTACATTTTTTTGAAAATATTTGTAAAACCCCGTTTCGGAAGCCGTCTCTGCAGCGGCATCTGGCCACCCTCAAAACCCGGCCTTACTCCACCGCCCGACCTTGAATTGTAACCATTATGTCCCCGGGTAGATGTCTTTCCACGACCGGAACCAGGGCCCCGACCCACCCTCTTTCTAGGTTTCCTTGACCCGGGATGCGGTGATAAATTGCTCAATGTCAACATGGCTGTTACTCCTCAACCTTCACCAGGTGCTGAACTTTATTAATCATCCCCCTGATTTCCGGGGTGTCCTTCCTGATAATGGTCTTGTTGGTCCTTGTAAGGCCCAGACCGGTCAGGGTTGCCCTGATCCGCTTAGTGCTGCCGATCTTGCTTTTAACTAGGGTAACCTTAAGCTTCTTTTCCATAACTTACCTGCAACAGGCCCCTTCATTCCATCACGAACCGAAAGACCGGGACTCTTGGCAAAGATTTGATATTATTATAATTTACACCACTTACAACATTGTAAAGGCAGTTATCTGGTATACTACGTCACTATTTCCTCAAGAGATTTACCCCTCAAAGCCGCCACCTGATCCGCAGTACGAAGATTTCTGAGACCGCTCAGGGTCGCCTTCACCAAATTATGTGGATTGTGGGAGCCAAGGCATTTGGTCAGAATATTCTGAACCCCTACAGCCTCAAGAACGGCCCTAACAGCGCCTCCGGCGATCACGCCCGTACCGGCTGAAGCAGGCTTCAGCATCACAAGCCCTGCGCCGTATTTCCCCTTGATTTCGTGAGGAATGCTGGTCTCTGTAATAGAGACGGACTGCATGTCTTTCCGGGCCTTTTCAATGCCCTTCCGGATAGCCTCGGGAACCTGATTGGCTTTTCCAAGACCATAACCGACCTTGCCATTGCCGTCACCTACCACGGCAATAGCACTGAAGCTAAAGCGGCGGCCGCCCTTCACAACCTTTGCAACTCTGTTGATAAAGACAATTTTCTCTATCAGCTGTTCATCAGACTTGCCACTTTTAAAATCAGACAATGTTGCCTCCAAAATTTTGTATTATTTTGTAAACCACTTATAACGACTTTTGTAAGCATCAGCTACCGACCTAACCAGACTTTGGTCGTCTCATTCCACCAGTCTACGAAAAAAAATAACGTTTAAGCGGAAAAAAAGCGGCTCAAAAAACTAGCCCGCCTTCGCGCGCCCCGTCTGAAAAAGCCTTGATGCGACCGTGATAGAGATAACCACCCCGGTCGAAAATCACCTCTGTAACACCCTTAGTCTTAGCAAGCTCTGCCAAAAACATACCGACTTTATGGGCCTTGGCGGTCTTTCCTTTGATATCGGAATCTTTCATCACACTGTTCATGGTTGACATTGCTGCCAAAGTATTACCTGCCACATCATCAATGATCTGCCCGTAGATATGCCTGGAACTCTTAAATACACGAAGTCTCGGTCTTTCCGGTGTTCCTGAGATCTTCTTTCTGATCCGCTTGACACGTTTTAAACGAGCGATTGTTTTCGGGTTTGTCTTAGCCATTCTCGTTGCCTAATGTATGTTTGTGTTTCACCAAAAGCCGTTTCTTTTAAACCGGCATCAGGCTCTATACGACTTATAGCGCCTTGCCTGCCGCCTTGCCGACCTTTCTCACGATATGCTCGTTCTCATACCGAATCCCCTTGCCTTTATACGGCTCAGGCTTTCTAACGGCACGAATCCGAGCCGCAGTAAGACCAAGAAGCTCTTTATCAATGGATTCAAGCTTTATGCCGGATTTATCGGCATCAGCCTTGACCTTATCAGGAAGATTAAACTTTACCGGGTTCGAGTATCCCACGTTTAAGGTTAGGATACTGCCGGACACCTCGGCCTTGTAACCAACGCCTTCTATTATCAGCTTCTTTTCAAACCCCTTGTCAACACCCTGAATCATGTTGTTGACAAGAGACCGGGTGAGGCCACTAAATGCGTCTGTCCTTTTTGAATTATCTCGGCATTTGACCAGGAGAATCCCATCTGATTCTACCAGTTCAACCTCCGGCCTGATGTCTCTCTCCAGGGTGCCTTTCGGACCCTTTATCTTTACGTGTACTCCGTTGATGTCTACCGTAACGCCTTTTGGAATCATCAAAGGGCTTTTCCCGATCCTGGACATAACTTTCTCCACTAAATGTATAAAACACACGAAAAATCCCGAGAGACAAAACCTGCGCCGGACAGTTTCCGTTTTTTGCTGAAAAAATGATTAAAAGAGGAAATCAAACCTCTGTTACCAGATCTCACAGAGCAGCTCACCGCCAATCCCCATAGACTGTGCCTGCTTACCTGTAATGATGCCTTTTGAACTAGAAATAATTCCAATACCGAGCCCGCTCATCACCTTGGGTATCTTGTCATACTTCACATAGACGCGCCTTCCAGGCTTACTGACCCTTCGAAGGCCGGTGATCGCCTTCCTGTTGTGTTGATCATATTTCAGATCGATCTTTAAAACACCCTGCACTTTAGAACTCTTTACCTGGAAATCAGTGATATAGCCTTCATCCTTCAGAATCCGGGCCACTCCAACCTTCATCTTGGATGTAGGCATTTCCAAACTCACAAACTTTGCCATACCGGCATTTCTTATCCTGGTCAGCATGTCTGCCATCGGATCACTCATTGACATGGAGCCAACTCCTCAATATTCAAATTTGTAATTGTTCCGTAACTATTCAGCGTAATGCCGGCATCCTACGCCGGGGGCTGAAACTCCAGACCCCGTCAACCGGTTTTTCCCGACCAAACGTATAACAGACCTTAAAAGACTACCAGCTCGACTTGGTCACGCCGGTAACTTCGCCGCGTAATGCCATGTCCCTGAAACAGATTCGGCAAATGCCGAATTTCCTTATAAAGGCTCGCGGCCTGCCGCAAAGCGGACATCTATTGTAGGCCCGAACAGCAAATTTAGGCTTACGATTACTCTTTGCTATCAGTGATTTCTTAGCCAACCTCTTTCCCCCTCTTATTTCTTGTAACCGTTCACCAAGGGTACGAACTTACGGGAACCTCGGTGTGTAAGCGTTTACCTGTGCGCCAGATGTACATGATCAGGGCGAGTGACTATAGCCCCTCTATGTTGCTTACCCTAAGCACGTGCAGATGGGGTGCTGGTAGACGCTTACTATTTCTTGAAAGGCATTCCAAGCATGCTCAACAGTGTACGACCTGCTTGATCATGCCGGGCAGATGTTGCAATGACTATGTTGAGCCCTTTGATCTTGTCGATTTTATCGTAATCTATTTCCGGAAAGATAATATGTTCCTTGATGCCAAGGGCGTAATTACCGCGACCGTCAAAACTCTTTGGGGAAACTCCCCTGAAATCACGTACCCGGGGTAAAGCGATGTGGACAAGCTTACTGAAAAAATCATACATACGGGCACCACGCAGAGTAACACTGCAACCGATCGGCATGCCCTGTCGAAGCTTGAAACTGGCTATTGATTTCTTTGCCCTTCTAATAACCGCTTTCTGACCCGCTATTTGCGTAAGTTCACCGGATGCGCTATCAATGATCTTCGGATTCTGCACAGCCTCGCCCAGCCCCATATTCAAGACTATCTTGGTCAGCTTCGGCACCTGCATAATGTTCTTATAATCCAACTCATTCATAAGTTGGGGAACACATTCTTTCTGGTAAAATTCCTTTAACCCAGCCATTACTTCCTCCAGAATACCCCGTGGTCCGATTAGGCCTTGGGTTCTATTGCTTCACCACACTTTTTACAGACACGAATCTTGGAGCCGTCTTCCAGAATCTTCATACCCGCACGCACCGTTTTGGTACATTTCGGACAAATCAACATGAGGTTCGAAACATGCACCGGAGCTTCCTTTTCAATAATCCCGCCTTGCTGATTGTTCATGTCCGGTTTCTGGTGTTTCTTGATCATGTTGATTTTCTCAATCAGAGCCTTGTCTGTTTTCCTGAAAACCTTGATGATCTTGCCGACACGTCCCTTGTCCTTGCCGGCAATCACCTCAACCTGATCGTCAGTTCTTAAAATATTCACACCTTTGCGCATTTATCTGCCTCTTTATATGAAAAATGGGGGAGTTCAAACAGGCCCTTTCAGGCCATGAGCATGAACTTTTAGCCGTCACGATTCCAATTTAACGGAAGAGGGTAACTTCCTTTGAATCGAGTTCCCCGTGGTCGCAACCTGTCCGTTCAAAGAACCTCAGGCGCCAAAGAAATAATCTTCATAAAACCCTTGGCCCTCAATTCCCTTGCAACAGGGCCGAAAATACGAGTGCCTATGGGTTCACCGCTAGTGCTCAACAAGACCGCCGAATTGTCATCAAACCTGACATAAGAGTCATCCATACGGCGAATCTCCTTAACGGTCCGGACAATTACGGCTCTCATGAGTTCGCCTTTCTTTACCTTGGAATTCGGGATAGCTTCTTTGACCGTGACTACTATTATATCGCCAACCCCGGCATAACGACGACGCGTTCCACCCAACACCCTGACGCATAGTACCTTCTTAGCACCGGAATTATCCGCAACATTCAGCATGGTTTCGGTTTGTATCATATCTTCACCAACTGCCAGGCAGTTATTATTTCAAGCATGCGTAACACTCCAGACCTCTAAGCATCCGCACACGGATAAACTAAAAACTCTAATAACAACCAATTAATTAAAAGGGGATGAGTCCACCTACACAAAAAAGGTCTACACGGCCTTTTCAACGATGTCCCTTACCCGCCAGCGTTTGCGCTTGCTCAACGGACGGCACTCTTCAATCAGCACGCTGTCGCCGATACTGCAACGCTCGTTAGGGTCATCAACCATATACTTGACGTGACGTCTGAGATATTTCCCATAGAGTTTATGTCGAATAATACGTTCACATTGAACAACCAAGCTCTTATCCATCTTGTTGCTCAACACAACGCCAACCATTGTTTTTTTTCTAGACTTTTTATCAGTACTCATTTGGACACCATATTCCAACCAGCCTGCATCTTAATTCTATTCTTGATCACCAGCCGCGGAAATCGCTCGCCTGTGATTGATTATAGTCTTTACTCTTGCCATATCTTTTCGGAGCTGGCCAAGTTTTGCCGTGTCATCAAGCTGGCGGATACCGTGCTGAAATTTCAGCTTGAAACGATCCTCAGCCATATCACGCTCCTTCTTTGCCAGCTCCTCATCAGAAAGATCACGAAGTTCTTTAGCTTTCATAGGGAGTCACTCCTTGTAATAACCTTTGTGGCGAACGGCAATTTATTGCCGGCCAGCGTCAGAGCCCTAATCGCAACACTTTCTTCGACTCCCTGCAGTTCATACAGAATCCTGCCCGGTCTGACCGGAGCAACCCAATATTCCGGGCTGCCTTTACCTTTACCCATACGTGTTTCAGCAGGCTTCTTGGTAATAGGCTTATCCGGAAATACACGAATCCACATCTTTCCGCGACGTTTAATGGTCCTGTTGATCGTGATACGGGCAGCCTCAATCTGCTGGGCGGTCATCTTGCCTCGCCCGATAGCCTTTAAGGCATATTCGCCAAATGAGATCGACGAACCTCGATGGGCCGTTCCACGAAGCCGTCCCTTCATCTGTTTTCTATATTTTACCTTCTTTGGACTGAGCATGACTTACCTCATCTACATAAAAGATGACCGAGTACCCATCCATCCATGGTTATTTTCCGATTTCCAGATAGATACAATTATATTTAAGGTAGATGCCCGGCTTTTGCCGGACCTGTATAGATTCGGGTCTTAACTGTAAGTATCGGGATTATGCAATCTGGTCCGCCCCAGAGAGCACTTCGCCCTTAAATATCCAAACCTTGACTCCGATAATGCCATAGGTAGTATTTGCCCTGGCAACACCATAATCCACATCAGCCCTGAGCGTATGCAAAGGAACTCTTCCTTCCCTGAACCATTCCCGCCGGGCCATCTCAGCCCCGCCGAGGCGACCGGAACAGGCAATCTTAATACCTTTTGCGCCGAACTTCAAGGCAACATTTACGGATTTTTTCATAGCCCTCCGAAAGGCAATTCGCCTTTCCAGCTGAAGCGCTACATTCTCCGCAACCAACTGGGCATCGGCTTCGGGTCTCCGAACTTCCTGAATGTCAATCAAGCAATCACGGCCTGTGAGTTTGTCAAGTTCCTTCTTCAAGTTCTCAATCTCAGACCCTTTCTTGCCGATCACTATTCCAGGGCGTGCGACGTGCATCTTAATGCGCACCTTCTCACCTGTACGGGCGATTTGCATCTTTGAAATACCCGCATGATACAATCGTTTTTTAAGGAACTTCCGGATCTTATGATCTTCAATAAGATAGCTGGAATAATCCTTATCTGCATACCAGGTCGACTCCCACGTCCTGATAATATTCAATCGTAGACCAATAGGATTGACTTTCTGACCCAAAACCTTATCTCCTTCAATAGATTAGTTTAATTGACATCCTTAATATCACACAGTACCTTCACATCGAAAGGCCCCGTCCGAATCGAACAGCAATCTTTTATGCTTCATCCAGTACGACTGTGATGTGACTTGTACGTTTCAATATCTTCGTGGCCCTGCCCATGGCACGCGGGCGAATCCTCTTCAGCATCGGCCCCCCGTCAACAAAAATACGCTTTACGTACAGGGTATCCACATCAATTGCATCGTTCTGAGCGGCATTGGCAATAGCCGACTCAATCACCTTTCGAATAATTCGCGCGCCTTTTTTGGGCATAAACCGCAATGTATTTATAGCCAATTCAACTTCCCGGCCCCTCACAAGATCAGCAACCAGCCTGGCCTTCTGCGGTGAAATTCGTATATATTTGGATACAGCCTTTGCTTCCATTGGTTCTGTAACTCCTTATCTGTGCTGGGGCAAGACAGGCACCCGGCGAGCTGCTTTCCATAACAGGCGCCCTTTCCCGCTGTTATTTCTTGCCTCTCTTGCCGCCAGCATGACCATAAAAAGTCCTGGTCGGTGAATATTCCCCAAGTTTCTGGCCCACCATATTTTCCGTTACAAGAACCGGTATGAATTTTTTCCCGTTATGGACTGCAAAAGTCAGACCAACCATTTCCGGAATTATGTGTGAACGCCTGGACCAGGTTTTAATAACCTTTCTTGATCCCGTTTCCCTGGCATGACCAACTTTCTTAAGCAGATGATCGTCAACGAACGGACCTTTTTTTACCGAACGCGGCACTTTATTACCCCCTAATTACGACCTTTTCTTAACAATATATTTATCAGAAGTCTTTCTACGTCTCGTCTTAAAGCCCTTGGAGGGAATACCCCACGGTGAACATGGATGTCGGCCACCGGAGCTCTTGCCCTCGCCCCCGCCCATGGGATGATCATGAGGATTCATAGCCACACCTCGCACCTTGGGACGATGACCTTGCCAGCGACTCCGCCCGGCCTTGCCGACCTTCTGACTCTCATACTCAATGTTGCCGACCTGACCAATGCACGCTCTGCACTTTCTATGGAATCTCCGAACCTCCCCGGAAGGCAGCTTGACCAGTACATAATCACCCTCTTTAGCCATCAACTGAGCCGCGCCGCCGGCACTTCTAACCATCTGAGCGCCCTTGCCGATACGCATCTCGATATTGTGTATGATGCTACCGAGCGGCATATTACCCATGGGCAGACAGTTACCCGGTTTGATATCCACAGTGTCACCGGCCTCAACTACATCTCCAACCTTCACACCTGCAGGCGAGATGATATAACGTTTTTCGCCATCTTTATAAAAGAGAAGAGCAATATTAGCCGACCTGTTGGGATCATATTCAAGGGATGCAACCCTTGCCGGAATATCGGCCTTATCTCTCTTAAAGTCAATTATCCGGTATTTCCTTTTATGCCCTCCGCCAATATGTCTGGCAGTGATCCTTCCATTGTTATTCCGGCCGCCGGACTTTTTCAGCGGCCGCACAAGGCTCTTCTCAGGCCTTTTTTTAGATAGCTCAGGGTTGACGATTGAAACGTAATTTCGTCTGCCTGGTGATGTCGGTTTATAGGTCTTAATTGCCATTTAGAACCCCGATTCTTTTACAGTTCAAAAAATATCAATTATCCGACTGCTTCCACTGGTTATGCGTTATTTCACAGCCGTTAACTACGCAGTCACAATAAAAAACTTTAGTAGAAACTTACAAATTTTCACGGAAGTCTATCTTATGCCCTTCTTCAAGGGTCACAACAGCCTTCTTCCAATTCGATGTGTATCCAATATGCTTTCCGACTCTCTTCTTCTTACCGTGCATATTCGCTGTACGAACTTTAGCGACCTTCACGTTGAAAAGCTTTTCCAGGGCATCCTTGATCTCGATCTTGTTGGCCCGAGGGTCAACCTTGATCACAATCTGATTGTGATCTTCCTGAAGAATAGACCCCTTCTCCGTAAGGCACGGCTTCTTAATTACTGAAAACACGTCATTCATGACAACAACCTCTCTTCCAGTTGGCTGATGCAGGACTGAACCAGGATGATATGTTCGTAAAGCAAGATATCATAGACATTGAGGCCGTTACTCGAAAGCACCTTAAACCCGGGCACGTTTCTTGAAGACCTCTCAAGCTGTTCATTCTGAGCCGATGTTACAATAAGTCCGTTCGTGACACCAAGGACTCCCATGATATCTACAAAGGTTCTGGTCTTAATCTCGTCAATCTTAAAATCATCCAAGACCGTCAACAAACCCTCCTCAAAACGGGAACTGAGGGCCATACGCAGACCAAGCTTCCTCACCTTTTTAGGCAGCTTGTACGCATAGCTTCTCGGCTTCGGACCGAATACGGTCCCGCCTCCACGCCACAATGGAGAACGCCTGTGTCCCGCCCTTGCCCGGCCTGTACCCTTCTGCCTCCAAGGCTTAGCATTTGATCCCCTGACTTCCGACCTGGTCTTTGTACTGGCAGTCCCAGCCCTGCGGTTTGCCAACTGCATTCGTACAATGTCATGGAGGATATGAGAATTTATCGTCTCGCCAAACAGGGAGTCGTTCAACTCAATCTCTCCAATTTTTTCTTTTTTAATATTGTATAACTCTGTCACTGCCATCTTCAGGTCCCCCAAGACAAGCATCAAAAAAATAATTCTATCATAGAAAAAACTACTTGGCGTAGATCCGCAGTATGCCCTTCTTTGCTCCCGGCAAACCGCCTTTCACCACCAAGGCGTTGTCCTCATCACGAATGTCTACAATAATGACATTCTTTTTGGTGACCTGTTTGTTTCCCATTTGGCCCGGCATTTTTTTACCCTTGACCACTCTGGACGGCCATGCACTGCAACCAATGGAACCTGGAGCCCTGTGAAACATGGAACCATGAGTCCTACATCCACCCTTGAATCCATAGCGTTTAACAACACCCTGAAAGCCACGCCCTTTGGTGATCCCGCTTATGTCCACAACATCACCGGTCTTAAAAAAGTCGCTGATCTTGATCTCCTGTCCCACTTCGAACCGATCCGGATCATCAACCTTAAATTCCTTGATGTGATAAAATCCACCTTTGCCTGCAGCCGCGACATGTCCTGCCATAGGTTTGTTCAGACGCGATTCCTTCTTCTTGCCAAAACCAAGCTGAATCGCGTTGTATCCATCCTTATCAACAGATTTTTTCTGAAGAACCACACACGGACCGGCCTCAATAACCGTTACTCCAATGGACGTTCCGTCCTCTGAATAGATCCGGGTCATCCCAACCTTTTCCCCCAGTAATCCAATCGTGCTAGCCATTTTTCTTACCTGTATCGCTGATAATGAAATATAAAAGTATCGTAAAAGGTTGTTACCTGAATTATCACCAACAATGATATCATCAAATTGCCAAAGGGTGACACGTCGGCATGTGCTTTTTTATAAGACCGCCAATTATTGTGGTCGCACCGCAAGCCGATTCTCAAAAGTTATATCGGCTGGCGCACACATCCGCCCGCAACCCCTTTTACAGCTTGATCTCCACATCCACGCCTGCGGAAAGCTCCAGCTTCATCAGGGCATCGATAGTCTGCTGTGTGGGTTCCAGGATATCCAGTAAACGCCGGTGCGTCCGCATCTCAAACTGCTCTCTGGATTTTTTATCCACATGCGGCGACCGAAGCACACAATACTTGTTTATTGATGTCGGCAGCGGAATCGGCCCTGCCACTGTCGCCCCGGTACGCCTAGCCGTTTCGACTATCTCACTGGTCGACTGGTCCAGAAGATTGTGGTCATACCCTTTCAGCCTGATACGAATTTTCTGTGTCTGTATCACGAAAACTTCACCTTATTCAATAATTTCGTTGATCACGCCGGCGCCTACCGTACGTCCGCCTTCGCGTATTGCAAAACGAAGTTCCTTCTCCATGGCAATCGGGGTGATCAACACGCCTTCTACGGTCACGTTGTCGCCCGGCATTACCATCTCTACCCCCTCGGGAAGCGTTACCACGCCCGTAACGTCTGTTGTACGGAAATAGAACTGAGGACGATACCCGTTAAAAAACGGAGTGTGACGTCCACCTTCCTTCTGGGTCAGAATATAGCACTCCGCCTTGAACTTCGTATGTGGTGTAATGCTTCCAGGCTTTGCCAGCACCTGACCGCGCTCTACCTCTTCACGCTTGACACCGCGAAGAAGAAGTCCAACATTGTCACCTGCCTCGCCATGATCAAGAATCTTACGGAACATCTCTACACCGGTTACCGTCGTCTTCTCCGTATCCTTGATCCCTACGATCTCAACCTCTTCGCCTACCTTTATCAATCCACGCTCTATCCTGCCCGTTGCAACCGTGCCGCGCCCCGAAATGGAAAAAACGTCCTCAACAGGCATCAAAAACGGCTTTTCAATATCACGCTTAGGCTGAGGAATAAAAGAGTCCACCGCATCCATCAACTCAAAGATGCACTTGGTTGCCTCCTCATCTTCCGGATTCTCAAGAGCCTTTAACGCGCTTCCCGGAATGATCGGAGTGTCGTCGCCCGGGAAATCATATGCGCTCAAAAGTTCCCGAAGCTCCATGTCCACAAGCTCGATAAGCTCTTCGTCGTCAACCATGTCGCACTTGTTCAAAAATACGACTATTGCCGGAACTCCTACCTGACGGGCCAAAAGGATATGCTCACGGGTCTGCGGCATGGCGCCGTCATCCGCGCCGACAACCAAAATCGCGCCGTCCATCTGCGCAGCGCCGGTGATCATGTTCTTTATATAGTCAGCATGACCGGGACAATCCACATGCGCATAATGACGATTATCAGTCTCATATTCCACATGCGCTGTTGCAATCGTAATTCCACGCTCCTTCTCTTCAGGCGCCTTGTCAATGTCATCAAACGCCGTAAACTCCGCCAACCCCTTAAAAGAAAGCACTCGCGTTATTGCAGAGGTCAATGTGGTCTTACCATGGTCGATATGACCGATAGTCCCAATATTCACATGCGGTTTTGTTCGTTTAAATTTCTCCTTTGCCATGCCAGTTCTCCTCGCTTGTATGATTTCAACAGAGTCGATTTAAATAAACCCTCTAACTTTTTTTATTATCCGTTCGGCAATATTTTTCGGCACCTTGTCATAACAGTCGAATTGCATGGTAAAAATTGCTCTCCCCTGTGTGCCGGAACGAAGATCTGTTGAATAACCGAACATCTCAGCGAGCGGCACGCGGGCCCTTACGACCTGATGACCGCTCTCACGGCCTTCCATCCCCAGGATCCGTGCACGTTTGCTGTTTAGATCCGAAATAACATCCCCCAGGTAGGCCTCGGGCAGGACGACCTCAATCTCCATAATCGGCTCAAGAAGAACAGGCCGTGCCTCTAATGCTCCCTTCCTGAATGACATGGCGGCGGCCACACCGAATGCCTGCTCAGTGGAATCCTCCTGATGATAGGAGCCATCTACCAGGCTAACCTTGACGTCCACTACCGGAAACCCTAAAAGTGGGCCGGAATCAAGGCTGGCCTCTACCGCCTTCTTAGCCGCTGCTATAAATTCCGCCGGGACGACCTCTTCATCCACACAATTCTCAAATTCAAATCCAGCCCCCCTTGCCAGGGGCTGAAACTCCAGCCACACATGGCCGTATTGACCTTTCCCCCCGGCATGCTGATCAAACTTGCCCTCAGCCCTTGCGGTTCCCTCAAGAGTTTCCTTGTATGCGACCTGGGGCTTTCCGACATTGACCCCCACCTTGAACTCACGGGCCAGCCGATCCGTGATAATCTCAAGATGAAGCTCGCCCATACCGGAGATTAAAATCTGGCCGGTATCAGGATCAGTCGTGGTCTTAAATGACGGGTCTTCTAATCCGATCTTTTCAAGGCTTACGCGCAGTTTCTCTTCATCAGCCACCCCTTTAGGCTCAATCGCCGTACTGATGACAGGCTCCGGAAAATCCATGGCATCAAGCCGGAGGGTATCGCCTGTCTGACACAACGTGTCCCCTGTGGTGGTAAATTTCAGTCCTACAACTGCTGCAATATCGCCCGGACCGACCTGCTGCACCTCTTCACGCTTATTGGCGTGCATTCGTACAATTCGGGCTATCTTTTCTTTTTTTCGCTTTAAGGGGTTATATATCTTGTCCCCGGCCTTCAATACACCTGAATAAACACGAAGATAAGCGAGATTACCCACAAAAGGGTCGGAAGTCAACTTGAACACCAGGGCGCAGAGCTTTTCCTTCTCTCCCGTCTCTCTGACCTCAATTTCACCCTCTCTGTTTATTCCCTCTATAGCCGGAACATCCATGGGAGAAGGCAGATAAGAAATCACACCATCCAAAAGCGGCTGAACACCTTTATTCTTAAACGCGCTGCCGCATAAAACCGGCACCAATTCCAGACGTAAGGTTGCGTTCCTGATCGCCTGAATTATCTCGGAGGCAGATATAGGTTGCTCTTCCAGATACTTTTCCATGACCCCTTCATCGAAGTCGGCCAACTTCTCGATAAGGGCCATTCGTGCGGCCGTGACTTGATCTATGAATTCGGCTGGAATCGACTTTTCAATTACAATAGAGCCTTGGGTCTCCTCGTCAAAAACCAACATTTTCTCTAAAATGAGGTCTATGACTCCCTGGAACTGATCCTCGCTTCCAACCGGTATCTGGACGGGAAGGGGATTGGCTCCCAAGCGGTCAACCATCATGCCGACAACGCGTTCGAAGTCCGCGCCGATCCGGTCCATTTTATTTATAAAAGCAATCCGGGGGATCGAATAATGTTCGGCCTGATGCCAAACCGTCTCAGATTGGGGTTCAACTCCCCCAACCGCGCAAAAAATTGCGATTACACCATCCAACACCCTCAAGCACCGCTCGACCTCTATGGTAAAGTCAACATGCCCCGGAGTGTCGATTATATTTATCTTATAATCTTTCCAGGTGCAGGTGGTGGCTGCCGAGGTTATCGTAATGCCCCGCTCCTGCTCCTGCTCCATCCAATCCATGACGGCCGTACCGTCATGGACCTCACCGAGCTTATGAGATCGGCCGGTGTAATATAAAATTCGCTCAGTAGTAGTAGTCTTGCCCGCATCGATGTGGGCCATTATGCCGATATTGCGTACTCTCGCAATTGAGACGTTGGGTGCCACGATTGATTATTTTCCTCAACCCCTCTGCTGCTTTCACCAAGCAATTTCTCCTGACAACCCGTAAGAGCCTGAAAGATGGACTCTCAGACTCGCTTCCCCCCAGAAAAGCACTGCCTGATCACCGTTTCCGTCAGATGGTCAGGCAGACTACACTCTCTTCGCAGATTTTGCCCAGCAAATCTCGTATATTACCCTATAACAGCTTTCCTGTCAACGAAGGAAAAAATTTACCTGAGTTCACAAGAAACAGACGCCTCTTACCACCGATAATGGGCAAAGGCTTTGTTGGCTTCGGCCATCCTGTGCGTATCCTCACGCTTCTTCACGGACGTACCGCGATTGTTGTACGCATCCTGCAACTCGGCTGCAAGCTTTTCAGCCATAAATTTCCCCGAACGTTTCTGAGAAAAACCGATGATCCACCTGATTGCCAGAGCATTACGCCTTTCAGGCCTGACTTCCACCGGAACCTGATATGTGGCGCCGCCGACACGCCTGGATTTTACTTCCACGCGGGGCCTGACTCTGTCCATGGCCTTCTCAAAAACCGTAATCGGGTCTTCTTCGGAAACTCTTTTTTCCAAGATATCCATTGCATCGTAAAAAATCCGCCTGGCAACACTCTTCTTGCCCTTCAACATAATCCCGTTGATAAACTTTGAGACCAACAGGCTGTTGTAACGCGAATCCGGAACCCCCGGTCTCTTTGCAATCAGTTTACGTCTCGGCATACGTTCAACTCCTATTCACAATAAAGGAGCCCTCTATTAGAACATTAACCATCCTGAACCCCAACCAGCGGGCAGGCCTCTGTTCTTGGACCCCTAATATATCCGGCTCAATTATTTAGGCCGTTTTGCTCCGTACTTGGAACGTCCCTGTCTACGATCACTCACACCCAGCGCATCCAGCGTACCACGGACTACATGATATCGCACACCCGGGAGGTCCTTTACCCTCCCCCCCCTGATAAGCACTACTGAATGTTCCTGAAGGTTGTGTCCAATGCCGGGAATGTAAGATGTCACCTCTATCCCGTTTGTAAGCCGGACCCTGGCGACCTTACGCAAGGCGGAATTCGGCTTTTTCGGGGTAGTGGTATAAACACGAACACACACACCTCTTTTCTGAGGCGACCCTTTCAAAGCAGGCGTGTTGGTCCTGCTCAAAATCTTCTTGCGTCCGTGTCTCACGAGTTGATTAATGGTTGGCATAAATCAAAACTCCAATCAATTTCTTTTTAACAATCTAAATACAGCCTCCCAAATTCAGCTGTATTAATTAATGGGAAACAGGGATTAATAATAGAACCTGCCTCACTTGTCAAGGACAATTTAAAATCCCTTGTCTAATATTTCCCCTATCTCTCCCAATAATCAAATTTATGTAAGTTCTCCGTCCACTGAATAACGTTCAAGACCTGTACCGGCTGGAACCAGGCGACCCATGATCACGTTTTCCTTAAGTCCGACAAGATGGTCTACGCGTCCTGCCATGGCGGCGTTTGTGAGGACCTTTGTGGTCTCTTGAAAAGATGCTGCCGAAATAAAGCTGTCCGTACTCAAGGATGCCTTTGTAACTCCAAGAAGAAGCGGTTCGGCCACCGCAGGCTTGCCACCTGTTTTTGAAATCTTTTCATTCTCCTCGACAAACCTCCACCACTCGACCTGCTCACCCAACATGAACGTACTGTCACCAACATGCGTAATCAGGACCCGACGCAACATCTGGCGGACAATCACTTCGATATGCTTATCATTTATCTTAACACCCTGTAGACGGTAAACTTCCTGTATCTCATTGACAAGGAACTTGGCCAGCTCCTTGACTCCTTTAACACGCAGAATGTCATTGGGGTTGGGCGACCCATCCATGAGCGATTCACCGGCCCTCACATGATCCCCCTCGTGGACGGCGATATGTTTGCCCTTGGGAATCAGGTATTCCTTGGGCTCACCTAAGTCAGGCGTGACCACCACCCTCTTCTTGCCCTTGAGATCCTTGCCAAAGCTCACCCGGCCATCAATCTCCGTAATGACTGCATATTCCTTGGGCTTACGAACCTCGAACAATTCGGCAACACGCGGCAGACCACCTGTAATATCCTTGGTTTTGGTAGTCTCTCTCGGAATCTTACCCACTACCGTGCCAGGCTCAATCGAATCGCCTTCCTTAACGGTTATGATCGTCCCCACAGCCAGTGAATAGCGGGCAATGGCTCCCGAGGGAAGCTTCGCGCTACGCCCCCTGGCATCCTTGATCGTGATCCTCGGATTCATCTGTGTCGCCCTTGATTGGACGACCACGTAACTGGACTTGCCGGTTACCTCGTCCACGCGCTCCTGCATGGTTGAGCCTTCAACGATATCACCAAACTTAACCGTACCCCCGATTTCACTCACAATGGGAATCGTATATGGATCCCAGTCTGCAATGAGGGTGCCGGACTCGACTTTGGCACCTTCCTTCACCAGCATCTGAGCGCCGTAATTCACGGGATAGCGTTCACGTTCCCTGTCCTGCTGTCCCCTGATGCTGACCTCTCCATTCCTGTTCATGACCACCATCCTTCCTTCGGAACTGGTCACTACATGAAGATTCTCATATTTAACAACCCCTTCGTGCCTGCTACGAATTTCCGCCTGTTCAGCGGTCCGGCTGGCTGTCCCACCTATATGAAATGTCCGCATAGTCAGCTGGGTTCCAGGCTCACCGATCGACTGAGCGGCAATTATACCAACCGCCTCACCTTTATTGACCAGATGCCCTCTTCCAAGGTCACGGCCATAACACATTGTGCACACGCCGCGTTTTGATCTGCATGTCAAGACCGAACGAATAAGGACCCGGTCCATCCCCGCATCCTCTATCAACTTGACTCTATCCTCCGTAATCTGCTCGTTTGCGGGCACCAGGACATCGCCTGTAAAAGGATCTTCAATATCTTCTAAAGCCACGCGACCCAGAATACGATCACCGACCTGCTGAATCACCTCGCCTCCCTCCATAAGAGGTTCCATCAGAATACCGTCCATTGTGCCGCAGTCGTACTCAACAATGGTTGAATCCTGAGAAACGTCCACAAGACGCCTTGTGAGATAGCCTGAATTTGCTGTTTTAAGCGCTGTATCAGCAAGACCTTTTCGGGCGCCGTGGGTTGAAATAAAATATTCCAGGACGCTTAAGCCTTCACGGAAATTTGCCTTGATCGGCGACTCGATAATCGCGCCTGACGGTTTGGCCATCAGTCCACGCATGCCGGCCAGCTGCCTGATCTGATCCTTACTGCCCCTCGCGCCTGAATCGGCCATGACAAAAATGGGGTTGAAACTAGGAGATTCCACGAGATTTCCTTCCTTGTCTCTTATGTACTCGACACTCATCTCCTGCATCATTTCCTTGGCAACCTCGTCGGTCGACCTGGACCAGATATCAACCACCTTATTGTATTTCTCACCTGACGTGATAAGACCGTTTCTGTACTGCTCCTCAACGTCCAGGACCTCGCTTTCCGACCGGCTGATGATCTGCTCCTTCTGGGTTGGAATCAGCATATCACTTATGGAAATGGAGATGGCCGCCCTAGTGGCATACTCATACCCCATATCTTTCAACCGATCGGCCAGGATTACGGTATTCTTGGCCCCGGCGTGACGATAAGAATAGTCAATCAGCTTGGCCAGCTCCTTCTTGGTCATCACCCTGTTAACAAAGCTGAACGGTATGGCATCCGGCAGCAACTCTCCCACCAGGACCCGGCCAACCGTGGTATCAATGATCTCGCCGCCCGTCCTGACCTTTATCTTTGCCTGCAGGTGTATTTCATCATACGCATACGCAATCCAAACTTCGTCCGGAGAACTGAAGCATCTACCCTCACCCATGGCATTAATCCGTTCTCTCGTCATGTAGTAGAGACCGAGCACTATATCCTGACTCGGAATAATAATCGGTTCACCATGGGCTGGAGAAAGGATGTTGTTTGTGGACATCATCAACACCCTGGCCTCCATCTGGGCCTCCACGCTCAAAGGAATGTGGACCGCCATCTGGTCTCCGTCAAAGTCGGCGTTAAAGGCCGTACACACCAGCGGATGAAGCTGAATAGCCTTGCCCTCGATAAGCACCGCCTCAAAGGCCTGCATTCCGAGACGATGAAGAGTCGGCGCACGATTCAGGATTACCGGGTACTCTTTTACCACGTCTTCCAGAACGTCCCAGACCTCTTTGGTGCCCTTTTCCACCATCTTTCGCGCGCTCTTGATGGTCGTAACATACCCTAACAGCTCAAGTTTATTATAAATAAAAGGCTTAAAGAGTTCGAGCGCCATCTTCTTGGGCAATCCACATTGGTGAAGTCTGAGATGCGGTCCGACCACGATAACGGTCCTGCCTGAATAATCCACGCGCTTACCCAGAAGATTCTGCCGAAACCGGCCCTGTTTACCTTTGAGCATGTCGCTTAAGGACTTAAGAGGCCTCTTGTTGGGGCCGGTGATGACCTTTCCGCGGCGGCCGTTGTCAAACAGGACGTCCACAGCCTCCTGAAGCATCCTCTTTTCATTCCTGATAATGATCTGGGGAGCATCCAGCTCAAGAAGCCTTTTGAGGCGGTTATTCCGATTGATCACGCGCCTGTATAGATCATTCAGATCAGATGTGGCAAACCGACCGCCGTCAAGAGGAACCAGAGGTCTTAGATCAGGCGGCAGCACGGGAATAACCTCAAGGATCATCCATTCAGGACGATTTCCGGAATCATGGAAGGCCTCCACGACATTAAGCCGCTTGGCATACTTTTTACGCTTTGCCTCAGAACCGGTTGTGCGCATATCTGCCCTTAATTCAACAGACAAAGAGGCCAAATCCAACTCCTTAAGCATCCCTCTAATCGCGGCAGCGCCGATACCTACGGAGAACTTACCGGCAAATTCCTCTTTCGCCTGACGGTACCCGTCTTCGCTTAAAAGCGTGCCCACGGGAAGAGCTGCCGTCTCATCAGACTTAACTACCACGTATGAGTCAAAATAGAGGACCCTTTCAAGCTCCTTCAGTGTCATGTCCAGTAGATTTCCGATCTTGCTCGGCAGGCTCTTTAAGAACCAGATATGGGCAACAGGCGCGGCCAGTTTGATGTGACCAAGCCGTTCACGCCTGACCTTTGACTGAATAACCTCAACACCGCACTTTTCGCATACAACCCCCCGGTGCTTCATGCGTTTATATTTACCGCAATTACACTCGTAATCCTTCACCGGTCCGAATATCTTGGCGCAGAAAAGGCCGTCTCTCTCCGGCTTGAAGGTACGGTAGTTAATGGTCTCCGGCTTCTTAACCTCACCGTGAGACCAATCGAAAATCTTTTCCGGAGATGCCAATGAGATACGTACTGAATTGAATTTTATAGGCTTCTTGGCTTTGGCAAAAAAACTGAAAAGTTCTTCCACAGCTTCCCCCTAAAAATGCAGTTAACTACTGGTTAAATGCACTGATACTCTTGATATTTAATTCCAGGTTCCAGGTTCAAAGGTTAATCGAAATTTTTCCCTATTCAACCCTGAACTCTGAACATGGAACCTTTAACCGCATATGGTCGAAAAATTGATTGATTCCCAATCATGATCAAGGCTGTTCAGAAATAACCGATCACGGGGCAGCAAAAGCCCTTCCGGATCATAAACCCTTTGCCCTGTAAGCGTTCACAGGTGCTATAGCTGATTGCCCTGATCACGCACAGCTACAGCGCCTGTGAACGCTTATTCATCCAGCAATTCCATGTCCAGACACAATCCCTGGAGTTCCTTTACAAGGACGTTGAACGACTCAGGCAAACCTGCTTCTAAGAAATTGTTACCCTTAACGATCCGTTCATACATCCTTGTCCTGCCGCCCACATCATCCGACTTGACAGTCAAAAATTCCTGCAGCGTATAAGCAGCGCCGTATGCCTCCATGGCCCAGACCTCCATCTCACCCAGACGCTGACCGCCGAACTGGGCCTTGCCGCCCAGAGGCTGTTGTGTAACCAGCGAATACGGGCCTGTGGACCTTGCATGAATCTTATCGTCAACCAGATGATGCAGCTTCATCATATACATCGTGCCGACAGTAACCTGGTTATCAAACTTCTTGCCGGTCATTCCATCGTACAAAGTCGTCTGCCCCACTTCATCCAGCCCAGCCTTCACCAGCATGGCCCTGATCTCGTCTTCCCTGGCTCCATCAAAGACCGGGGTTGCCATATGAATTCCTGTACGCATCTTCAGAGCCCATGCCAACAAGTCATCATCACTCATGTCCCGGACCAGCTCTTTGTACTCTTCAGGTGAATAGATCTCTTTAAGAGCCTTTTTAAGACCCTTGATCTGATCCTGAACGGCCAGATCATAAAGCCTCTCTCCAAGCTGTCTGCCGGCCCGGCCCAAATGAACCTCCAGCACCTGTCCGACATTCATACGTGAAGGCACGCCCAAGGGATTCAGCACAATATCGACCGGCGTGCCGTCTTCAAAAAAGGGCATGTCTTCCTCGGGAAGAAGCCTTGAAACAACCCCCTTGTTCCCATGGCGACCCGCCATCTTGTCACCTACTGAAAGTTTTCTCTTGGTGGCAAGGTACACCTTGACCATCTTGATAACGCCCGGAGGCAAATCATCACCTTTCTGAAGACGTTTAATCCTGGCCTCATGCACGTTCTTTACATGCTTCACCTGAGTCTTAAAACGCTCATATATGAGATCCAACTCACCCTCGAATTTCTTACGGCCCGTGAAATCGATCTCAAGCAGGGCGGAAAACAACATTTTTCCAACCACTTCTTCAGAAATCACCTTACCTTTAACAACAAGGAGGTCTCCGGATTCAGAAAGAATGGCGGATGCGGCCTTTTTACCCTTGAGAATGGCTGTCATCTCCATGCGTACACCATTTTCAAGACAGTTGATCTCGTCATCCGCATCCCTGTCAAGTTTGAGGATTTCCATCTCCTCAATAGCCAGGGCACGTTCATCTTTTTCAACGCCCTTTCTGGAAAACACCTTGGCATCAATCACAACACCTTCGACACCAGGCGGAACCCGAAGCGAGGTGTCCTTGATATCCCCTGCTTTTTCGTCGAAAATGGCCCGCAACAGCTTTTCTTCCGGAGAAAGCTGCGTCTCTCCCTTTGGAGTGACCTTGCCGACCAGGGTGTCCCCTGCCCGAACCTCGGCCCCGATCTTAACTACTCCGCTTTCATCAAGATTCCTTAAGGTATCCTCGCTCACATTCGGGATATCCCGGGTGATCTCCTCTTTCCCAAGCTTGGTATCACGGGCAACCGTCTCAAAGACCTCAATGTGAAGCGAGGTATAGGTGTCGTCTTTTAAAAGCCCCTCACTGATCAGAATCGAATCTTCAAAATTAAATCCGCGCCACGGCATAAAGGCAATAGTAACGTTTTTGCCGAGAGCAAGCTCTCCGCAGTCACATCCAGGGCCGTCCGCCAGTATATCACCTTTGGTTACCAGCTGACCCGGGACAACAGAGGGCACCTGATTAAAACATGTGTTCTGATTCGATTTTTTATATTTTTCAAGCCTGTAGATTCCGATGCCGGTGGCAAAATCATCTGTTCCGGGTTCATCGTAACGCACCACAACACGGTTGGCGTCAACCTCGGCCACAACTCCGTCTCCTCCCGACAAAAGACAGGCCCCGGAATCACGGGCAACCGTTTTCTCGTATCCGGTCCCTACAATAGGCGCGGCACACCGCAGCAGAGGCACTCCCTGTCGCTGCATGTTTGAACCCATCAATGCGCGGTTGGCATCATCATTCTCCAAAAACGGGATCAGAGACGCTGCCACACTGACCAGTTGATTAGGGGAGACATCCATATGGGTGACGCTATCAGGTGTAGAGACAACCACCTCGCCTTCTTTCCTTGCAATAAGCGAATCGCCCGCTATACACCCTTTTTTGTCCAACTCTATCTTTGCCGGGGCGATAATCTGGCCCTTCTCGTCAAGTGCACTCATATAAGCCACATCGTTTGTGACCTTTTTGTTCTCCACCTTACGATAAGGGGTCTCGATAAACCCGAACCGGTTGACCCTTGCAAAGGATGCCAGAGAGACAATCAAACCGATATTCGGTCCTTCAGGAGTCTCAACCGGACAGATCCGTCCATAATGAGTTGGGTGAACGTCCCTGACCTCAAAACCTGCCCTCTCACGTGAGAGACCGCCGGGTCCAAGGGCGCTGAGCCTCCTCTTGTGGGTCACTTCGGAGAGAGGATTCGTCTGATCCATAAACTGCGACAACTGGCTTGTGCCGAAAAATTCCTTAATTGCGGAAGTTATGGGCTTCGGGTTGATCAGATCATGGGGCATGATGGTATCGATCTCCTGAAGACTCATCCTCTCACGAATTGCCCTCTCCATGCGCACAAGTCCCATCCTGTACTGATTTTCCACCAGTTCGCCAACGGTCCTGACTCGCCGGTTGCCCAGATGATCAATATCGTCGATCGGCCCCTGGGCATCCTTAAGACGCGCCAGATAACGTACCGCAAGCACGATGTCATCCTTGGTCAAGGTCCTTTGAACAATGTCCGTATCAAGGCCTAATTTTGCATTTATCTTGAAACGGCCCACAACGGAAAGATCGTATGTGTCCTGATTAAAAAAAAGATTTCCAAAAAAGGTGGTCGCCACCTCGATTGTCGGCGGGCTGCTTGGCCGGAGACGCCGGTAGATTTCGATCAGAGCATCATCCGTGGTATTCACCTTATCCAGAAGCAGAGTCTTACGAAACGAATCCGTTACGTTGATCCCGTCAATGTAAAGTGTCTCAAAGGAAGAGACCTTGGCCTCGACAATGCTCTCAAAAACCTCTTCCGTCAATTCACCGTTACATGGGAGCAGAACCTCTCCGGTCTCCCAATTAACTATGTCGTTTACAACGTAGGCACCTATCAACTCAACCGGTTCAATCTCAAGTTCGATGATTCCGGCGTCAACCATCCGCTTTGCCAGGGCCTTGCCGATCTTCCGGTTCTTCTTGGCGAGGAGATCCCCGGTTTCAGGATGGATAATATCATGGGGCGCACGCTTGCCGATTGCAAGTTCAGGATCAAAGGTCTTGCGAAATTTATTACCGTCAATCGAGACCTTTTCAACATCGTAAAAAATCCTTAAAAGTTCCTCGGCACTATATCCAAGCGCTTTTAAAAGCGTAGTTACAGGAAATTTTCTGCGCCTGTCAATACGAACGTAGAGGACATCTTTGGCGTCAAACTCAAGGTCAATCCATGATCCGCGAACAGGGATAATTCGTGCGGAATAGAGAAACTTGCCCATGGAATGGACCTTACCGCCGTCATGGGTGTAAAACAGGCCCGGCGAGCGCTGAAGCTGGCTCACAATGACCCTTTCGGTCCCGTTTATTACAAAGACACCGGCTTTGGTCATAAGAGGAATGCTTCCCAGGTACACGGCCTGTTCCTTAATATCACGGATATTCTGAACCTCGCCTTTCTCGTCCAGATCATTGGTAACCAGCCGCACCGTAATCTTGATCGGGACCTCGTAGGTCATGCCCCTCTCAACACACTCCGCCACAGTGTACTTAGGTTCTCCAAAATTATAACGGACATATTCCAAGGAACACGCCCCGTTAAAATCATTAATGGGAAAAACACTATGGTAGATGCCTTCAAGCCCGGAGTCGTCCCTCTGATCCGGGTCTTTCGAACGCTGTAGAAATTTTTCA
This sequence comes from Pseudomonadota bacterium, assembly GCA_030635485.1. GTDB lineage: Bacteria > Desulfobacterota > Desulfobulbia > Desulfobulbales > DAOVYS01 > DAOVYS01. Next base: position 34,764 of record DAOVYS010000002.1, read on the forward strand.
AAGGAGAGTCTCTGCATCTCGATAAGATGCGGCATATCCACAATCTTTTTACTCTTTGCAAAACTCTTTCTGACTCTTTTCATCGTCTTCATCAAGCACTGCCCTCATGTCTATTCCATGCCTGCGGAACAAAAAATCTAGCCCAAAACCCGTTAAGTGTTATCTCTACAAACCGCGTATCAGCAAGAAAATCCGCCCTAAATCCCTTGCGCTCTTGGGCTAATTTTAATCCCGTCGCCAAAAAGCGACAAAAACGCTACGGAGGATCACCTCCGCAGCGTTCTTACCTCTATAAATGTATCAGGATTGATTTCTTATTTAATCTCAACGCTTCCGCCTACAGCTTCAATCTTGGACTTGATTTCCTCTGCCTCCTCCTTGGAAACGGCTTCCTTGATCGGCTGAGGAGCATCATCAACAAGCTGCTTGGCTTCTTTCAGGCCAAGAGAAGTAATCGAGCGAACTTCCTTGATCACCTGGATCTTCTTGTCACCGACTGCGGTAAGAACCGCGTCAAATTCGGTCTTTTCTTCAGCAGCGGCTCCTCCGGCATCACCACCGGCTGCAGGCCCCATCATTGCAACAGGTGCTGCGGCGGAAACACCAAATTTTTCTTCCATCTCCTTGATAAGCTCGGACAGCTCAAGAACACTCATATTTGAAACAAACTCAATTACATCATCTTTGGTTACAGCCATTTTACATATCCTCCCAACGAAGTTCTTCGTCGTTGTATATAAAAAAATATTTTAATTGTCTGCCTGCTCTTTCTGTTCCTTTACGGCCTGAAGCAGATAAACCAGCTTTCTGGGCACTCCACTGAGCACCTGGACAAAGTTCGTGGGCACTGCCTGCATCACGGACATAAACTTGGCGAGCAGAACCTCTCTACTCGGCAGCTTGGCCAGCGCAGCAAGATCAGCCGTTGTCAGGATCTTTCCATCCATGACACCGGTCCTGAGCTCAACCATGGGATGATCCTTGGCAAATTCCGTAAGGATCTTCGCCGGGGCTACCGGATCCGTGTTGGAAACCGTGATTGCAGTTGTCCCTTTTAAAAACTCTTCCATTGGCTCGAAGGAAGTACCTTTAACCGCCCTACGCAAAAGCGTATTCTTGGCGACCCGGATATCAGCGTCGTTTTTTCTCAATTCCCGCCGAAGCTCCTGGAATTCCGGTACTGTCAGACCCCGATAGTCGCTGACAATGGCAATCTTTGCATCAGCCAACTTACCAATCAATTCTTCAACTATCGCTGCCTTTTCCTCACGATTCAAAGTCCTCTACCTCCTTTCAACTGTCTGCCGCCATAAAAAAAAGCCCAGGCCCGGCAAGCCGTATCTCATGCATCTTCACCATCTTTACAAATCAGAAACAACGGATTCGGCCGTAGCGTAAAGGCTCCTGTTTCAGGACGGACAATATTTGAAAATCTTGATTTGTTAAAAGCAGTCGAGGTCGACCAGAACAGACAAAGTGCTCTAAAAATCGGGCTGTTTAAAACACGAAATTCAACACACCTGATTGCAATACAATGACTGATTAGTCTAGGCAGGCCACCATTTTTCGCTGATTAAACCTTTTTAAAAAGGTACCCGCTGTCTTTGACATCAAAACTGCTCACACTCTTCCATCAGGATGCTCTAAAAAACTACGGTGCATCCTGAATCGTCACTGCCCCACTATTCCCAATGGGACAACAATTTTTTCTACGTCCCGCTTCTGCCTGAAGCAGAAACTTTAAAGATAACAACAACTCAATAAAATCTCTGCCAACTCTTCCACTTCTATCAGAGCAAAATGGTACGCGGATAAATTTATTATGAATAAAAATCAGGCTGTTTAACCAAAGTGCGAAGTTCCATGGGATCAACCTTAATCCCCGGACCCATTGTAGTAGACAGGCTTACACTCTTAAGATATACGCCCTTGGCTGAAGATGGCTTCAATTGAATGATTTTGTCAACAAAAGCCAGGATGTTGTCTTTCAGTTTGGATACTCCAAAGGAGGTCTTTCCGACCATGGCATGAACCACACCGGCCTTGTCTACCCTGAAGTCAACCTTTCCTGACTTGATTTCCTGGACCACTCTAGCCACGTCAAAAGTTACAGTGCCCACTTTGGCATTAGGCATCATTCCGCGGGGACCGAGAATACGGCCGATCTTCCCTACAGTGCCCATCATGTCGGGTGTGGCAATAGTCTTATCAAATTCAAGCCAGCCTTCCTTGATCTTGTCAACATATTCATCCGCTCCGGCGTAATCCGCTCCGGCGTCAAGGGCCTCCTTCTGTTTCTCCCCCTTGGCAAACACCAGAACCTTCACGTTCTTGCCGATACCATGCGGGAGAACAATAGTGTTCCTGACCATCTGGTCCGCATGTCTCGGATCTACGCCCAACCGAATCGCAATATCCATTGACTCGTCAAATTTTGCATATCTACATTGCAGGGCCGTATCAATGCCTTTCTCAAGTTCAAACATCGTTCCGGCCTCAATATCCGCTGTTTTATTTCTATAATTCTTGCCTCGTCTAGCCATGATACCCTACCGACCTCAAACGTTTTTGTTGTTTTTTTCTAACCCAGATAAACTGAAATTTTTAAAGGTCCTGGACTCTTTTCAGTACCCCCCTTAAGGGGTATAAGCACCTTAGAAAATATCTTCTAAGGTACTAAATTCTCCGCAATTTTTAAAGCATGACCAAGCGAAGCCTCAGTCAACTGACAATAAAAGCCCTTTAGTTGCCGACAATTAAGCCGCAGCTCTTTGCGGTTCCCTCAATAATCCGCATAGCCGCCTCAATGTCATTGGCATTCAAGTCAGGCATCTTTAATTCGGCGATTTCCTTAACTTTTTCTCTGGAAACCGTTGCGACACGATCTCTTCTCGGATTACTCGAACCCTTATCTATGCCCACGGCCTTGAACAGCAATATGGATGCCGGCGGTGTCTTGGTGATAAACGAAAAGGAACGGTCCGCATACACGGTGATGACTACCGGAATAATCATGTCGCCTTCTTTCTGGGTCTTTGCGTTAAAGGCCTTGCAAAACTCCATAATATTTACGCCGTGCTGGCCAAGGGCCGGCCCTACCGGCGGAGACGGGTTGGCCTTCCCAGCCGGAATCTGAAGTTTTATAAATGCTGAAATCTTTTTTGCCATTTTATCTCACCTTAAATTATGTTCAACTTCCGCACCTGACACATCAGTCCGGACTATAAAATCTACCCTCTGGTCACCTGGAAAAAATCGAGTTCGACCGGAGTTTCTCTCCCAAAAATACTGACAAGGACACGCACCCGGCCTTTATCCGAATTTACCTGATCTACAATGCCCTGAAAATTTGAAAAGGGTCCATCAACCACACGAACACTATCTCCCTCCTCAAACATTACCTTTGGTCTCGGCTTTTCAGCCCCCTCTTTAATCCTGCTGATAATCTTCTCCGCATCTTCATCAGACAACGGTTCCGGATTGAGGTCGTTTCCTACAAAGCCGGTAATCTTAGGAGTTCCTCGCACCGTATGCCAGGTTTCATCGTTTAATTCCACGTTCAACAGCATATATCCGGGGAAAAATTTCCTTGCTGAGGTACGTTTGGCTCCTTTGAACATCTCAACGACCTGTTCCGTGGGCACAAGAATCTCCCCAAAGAGTTCCTCCTGACCAGCATTTTTTATCCGTTCCTGCATTGCGGTCTTTGCCTTCTCCTCAAAGCCGGAATAAGTATGCAGGATGTACCATTTTTTAGCCATTCGGTTTACCGTCCAAGTATTGCCCGATCTCACTTATGTGATGGGCACTTGTCAAAACTTAACTCAGTTCAGGATAAGGCTTATCATCTTTCCCAAAAAGAGATCGACTGCTCCAAGATACACGGAGATGAGCATTACCAGAATAACCACCACCACAGTTGACCCAAGAGTCTGTTTTCTCTCCGGCCAGGAAATTTTGCCGAATTCAGTCTTAACCTCAGCGGAAAAATGTTTTATCCGCTCCAGTTGAAATCCGATATTGTTGTCGGCTGGCTGCTGCTCAGACACAGCCCTCTTCTTCTTGCCTGTGCTCTCCGACTTCTTATGTGCTATAACTTTTGCCACGTCAATCCCTGATAACACCTATCCACAAACGGCCCTTTTTTGTATTCGGATTTCAGGGGTCAGGTACCGACATAAAACAACTGCCTCAGTCCTTGACGGGCCTTTGGAAAGTGTAAAAAACATTCAAATAAAAAAATGGCAGGCCAGGAGGGACTCGAACCCCCAACATCCGGATTTGGAGTCCGGCGCTCTACCAATTAGAGCTACTGGCCTACCTCATCAGATTATTTGGTTTCCTTGTGAAGTGTATGAGTTCTACAAAAACGGCAGTATTTCTTAAATTCCAACTTCTGCGGGGTCAGCCGTTTATTCTTCGTGGTTGTGTAGTTTCTGCGTTTGCACTCAGTGCATCCCAGTGTAATTATAGTTCTCATACCAATATCCTTAAAACCGAACCGGCAAAGCCGGACTAATATTTCACCATTTTAGTACCTTAGAAAATATTTTCTGCACGTTTCCAACCCCTCAAGAAGGTACTGAAATGAGTGGCAAAAAATATTTTCGTGAAGATACTTATACCCCTTAAGGGGGTACTAAACAGAGTCCAGGGCCTTTAAAAATTCCAGTTTATCTGGGTTGAGAGTGGGAGGGAAACGTACGTAAAGCCCACCCAGTCCTTTATTCACCTTATTCAATAATTTCGTTGATCACGCCGGCGCCTACCGTACGTCCGCCTTCGCGTATTGCAAAACGAAGTTCCTTCTCCATGGCAATCGGGGTGATCAACA
>DAOVYS010000084.1 GCA_030635485.1 Pseudomonadota bacterium
ATCCCTGCGCTGCTCTTTTTCCATCTCTTTATTGCGCAGGTTGTCAAAATTGGTTTTCAGATCGGTCCACTGATCAAACAGTGTGGAAAAGTCATTACGTTGCGGCAGCAGGTCTCCAAGAGAATCTATGAAATCAAGGTGTGTTGACGGCAGGAGAAGCTGCTGGTGATCGTGCTGGCTTGCAACGTTTATAAGATTCCGGGTGATTTTTCCTGTTGTTTTCGCTGCTGCCAGGCTGTGGTTCACATAATATCTGCTTTTCCCTCTGGTTGAGAGTATCCGTTTGACAACAAGGGACCCGTCGGTCTCAAATCCCATGTCCCTGATCCGAGCAAGAAGGGTGTGTCTATCATCCGGGATCTCAAACAGGGCCTCAACAGATGCGGAGTCCGCCCCGGTCCTGATCCATGAAGAGGATGCCCTCCCGCCGGAGAGGAGATGAATGGCCTGAAGCACGATTGACTTGCCGGCGCCGGTTTCACCGGTAACCACAATCAGGCCCTTTGAAAACGTGATGTGAAGCTCCTCGATCAGGGCAAGGTTTTTTATCTTAAGTTCCCTAAGCATGTCTTGTATTATGGTTTTTTTTTGTGTGTGACAGGCGCCTGCAAATTCTTAATGGGCCGGAAAAGATGACAGAATACCATAATCGGATAAAAAAATACGTGTTTTCTTTCCTGGTTCATGTGTGTCTGTCACAGAAACTTGACATGGCATTTATGCCATTTCAGGTTATAATATATCAGCACGTATTGAAAATTTACCAACCTCATTCTTACGTCCGGAAATGTAACATTTCCTGACGGAGGGGTCGGGGGTCGTGGTTCAGGGTAACCGAATGATTTTTCTGTTGTTTTTTCTGACCCCTGGCCCCCCCCAAAAGGCCGTTTCCGGACAGACACTAACTCAAATGACTTCCCAGACAAATTCTGTGTTCAGAGTATTTTTGACAGCCGTAGCAGTTCTTTTTTTTCATTCCGGGGTTATTCAATTCCAGAACGGACTTGGTGATGCCTGCGCCTTTTCAGTCGGTCAGGAAAGGGAAGTCGGGGAAAAGCTGCTCACTTCGGTCCGCAAAAAGTTCGATCTTCTGGACGATCTTGATATCACCCGGTACATAAACGGAATCGGCGCTGAGATCCTTGGCGCCGCTGGTTCGCAGTATTTTGATTATAAGTTTTTTGTTGTAAACGACAGAGACTTCAATGCCTTTGCCGCGCCGTCCGGTCTTGTGTTTATGAATTCCGGTCTGATTGAGATGATGGATAGTGAAAATGAGTTGTTCAGCGTTCTGGCCCATGAATGCGCCCATGTTTCAAACCGTCATATTGCCGGGCGGATCGAGAAGTCGACTAAGGTTCAGATAGGCGCAATGGCTCTGGTTTTGGCAGGAGTTGCGCTCGGGGCAGGTGAATTGAGCGAGGCGCTTATCACCGGGTCCATGGCGACCGCGGCTTCCATGAGCCTCAAATTCAGCAGGATAGACGAGGAAGAGGCTGACCGGCAGGCATTTGAATGGATGGAGAAAACGGAACGCGATCCGGCTGCCATGTATAAGATGCTTCAGACAATGCGACGCATCGCCAGAATCAATCGGAACAAGATTCCGACCTATCTTCTTACCCATCCCGAACCTGAAGTTCGGATGGGATATGTTCAGGATCTGCTTTTGCTGCGAGGCGGGCATAGTTACAAAAATGTTGATGAGTTTGAATTCCTTCGCATGAAATATCGGGTCCTGGCTCTGTCAAGAGACCATTCGATATTGCGGCCGCGCCTTTTGAAAAAGATCAAAAAAAAAGACGGGATAATGGCCGAATTCGGTCTTTCGCAGTTGTACCTGGCGCAAGGAGATTATTTAAAGGCAATGGAGTCTTTACAAAAAGTGATTTTTGCCTACCCCGGCCGGCCGATCCTTATGGCTGACAGAGGTGTGATACATTTACAGGCGGGCAGATATGAAAAGGCGCTTGAGTCTCTTGGTTCGGCGATCAGGGCTGATCCGGAGTGCGTCTACGCATCCTATTATCTTGCCAGAACCTATCATCAGTCAGGTGATTTGATCAGGGCCAGGGATTATTATAAGGACCTTTTGGTACGGTTTCCCGCATATTCCCGTCTTTATTACAATATGAGCGAGATTGAGGCGGTTAGCGGGCAACAGCCCGCGGCCCATTATTACCTGGGGATGTATAACTGGCTGGAAGGCGACCGGCGTCTGGCCAAGTTTCATTTAAAGGAAGCGGTTAAGAATTTGAATTTGGGCAACAGAATAAGGTCAAAGGCAGACAATATGCTGGATAAGATCAGGGAGATTGAGAAGAGATAATTCAGTTATAGGTGCTTAGGTCGAAGGTAGAAGACTGAAGGCTTACAACTTACTGCCGGCTCTGCATTTTGCGGATGGCCATGACCGCGAAATCTCGAAACAGCCTTACGTTTTTAATATTTGTTCTGTCCAGTCTGGGCCGACCCGCTTTGCGATCCAGATAGATCAGGCCGATAGGTTGGGTCCCCACGCAGACCGGGAACAGGTAAACAGTCCGGTTTTTTACGATCGGCATCATTTCGTCCTTAAAGGCGCCTGGCGTATTTTTTCGGATTGCCATGTCCTTGCAGCATTTCAGGGAGCGTGTGATGGCGTGGTCCTTGTTGTCAAGTTCGTGGTAGAATCTGGATATCCCGGTAGGATCTATATCGCCGAGGCCGAATCGTCCGATAAGTGACACTTTTTTCCCTTGAATCGAAAGAATTGCGAGAATTACCCTGTCAAAACCGATTCCCTGATACAATCCTTCCAGCAGATGGACATAGAAATTGTTAAGATCAAAATTGCCCATAAGCGTTTCGGTTATTTCGCGAATAAAGTCATTGACTGATTTATCCTTGCTTATAGGCAGTTCATTCAGCTCTTCTTCAGGTTCTTCTAAGTCCTGCTCTTCCGTAATCGGGGCTTCCTTTTCCTGCGCAGCTTCTTTTTCATCTTTCTTTTTTTTCTTTTTCCGTTTGTGCGCCAGGGCGGGGTCCTTTATTTCACGTTCCACCGAGGCGATTCTGCTGCGGATTTTGAGTTTGGACAGACCGTATCGTATGGAATCCGAAATATCTTCGGATGCCTCAACACATTTAAAGACCATATCCACGGCCTCTTTTTTGTCCAATGACATCAATTCGCCATACTTTTCCATCAAGGGGTCAAGGTCAGACTGGTTGCAGATCGATGAGACGAGAATGTTTGTGAAGTTCGCCAGGTTCTGGAGATAGGCATCAGTGTCGTAAGGGCCTGACGGTTTTTTCGGAGTGGTGGACATGGACGTGATGACCTTTTCCGAAAGGTTCCAGAATTTGGCAACTTCTTCTCCGACCGTCTGGTAGGTGGCGTCGTCAAGCACCTTGCGTGAGGCGGCGTCCTCAGACATTCCGTTTTTAATTAATTCTTCAATTTTACTGTAGAATTCCGGGGCGTGAATGCAGACGATTATTTTGCCTAGACTGTGAAGCAGGGTACAGATAAAGGCCTCTTCCGGAGCAACCTGCATATTTTTCTCAACCGCCAGATCGCGTGCCTGGAGCGCACTTAAGAAGGATGCGGTCAGGATTTTGCTGATACCCTCTTTTTCCACGCCGGATTTTATGAAGTCTTCAAATAGGGCTATGGCGGTTGCAAGATCGCGGACCGCGTCAAAACCAAGGATTGTAACCGCTCTTGAAATGGAATTTACAGGTCTGCCAAGGGAATAGTATGCGGAGTTGACAACCTGAAGAACCTTGTTTGTAAGGGAATAGTCTTTTAGGATGACTTTGGCAAGCTCGTAAGCCGCGCTACGGCTGCTATGAGTCAGAGAGATCAGTTCCTGCACGTTACCGGCCATTGCAGGGATTTCGCTCATGTTCATCCTTGCAAAGATCTCGGCAAGTTTTCCCGACGGTTCGGATGTCTCTTGGACGTTATTCTGTTCGGGATTTTCACTCATTGTCAACTGATCCTTATCCTGACTCGTTACCTGAAATTTTTTTAAAAATCACTGAATATACACATTTCGTTTTCTATTATACGTGATTTTTTTAAAATGTTCCATGGCATAGCGAATTTTTTCTTACTGCTAAAAAAGAAATGTGATATTCTTTGATCACGGTTAGTCAGTATCTATCCAGAAATGTTACATTTCTGGATAGAGGGATCAGGGGCCAGGGGTCAGGGGGCAGCAAAAACAACATAAAAATCAATCTGTTATCCTGACCACCGACCTTTGATCCCCGACCCCCTGTCCAGAAATGTTACATTTCTGGACAGACACTAGCTTAAACTGCTAACGGCTTTTGTCCGGAAATGAAAAATTTTAAACGGTTACGATTAAGGAGAAGCCTATGACTGAATGGACCTTGATGTTGAATGACAGGGTTATCAAAAGTTTTCAGATGACCGAGGGATTGAAGGTTACTATCGGCAGGGGGGCGGATGCGGATATTGTGATAGACAATACCGGCATATCACGCCTGCATTCTTCCTTTGAACTTAAGAATGATATCTATCTGCTTTCAGACCTTGAAAGTCTGAATGGGACCTTTGTGAATGGAAAAAAAATTACGTCCATGGTTCCTGTGTCCGAGGAGGATGTTATTGAAATAGCCAAGTTTAAATTGATGGTCAGACCGCATGAGGGGAGTGCGGCCGCGACATCATCAACTGATTTTATGGATGAAGACGAAGAGACCGTCTTTGTGAGTAAATGGAAAGGTAAACCGACCGGAACGCAAACAGTCAAAGGCAGGGCCAAGACCAGGCTTGTAGTTATTGAAGGTGAGGCTTCGGTCGATGAAGTCGGACTGGACGGTAAGAGCAGCGTTAAGATCGGAAAAGATTCTTCCTCTGATTTGGTGATTTCAGGCTTTTTTGTTGCCGCTGCGCAGTGTTACATCATGAACCGGGACGGGAAGTTTTTTATTGTACCCCAGCGGAGTTGGGTCGGGACCAGGTTGAATGGACTCAAACTTAAAGAGGAACATCTCCTTCGTAAGGGAGATGTTATTGAGATAAAAAGGGTCAAGATCAGATTCGAATAATGGTGCGGGAAGTTAATTTATGTTTTCCAGACTGATAAATAAACTTGTGGGACAAAAGAAATCGGTTTCGGTTGCATTGCCGGCTGAAGGCGCTGGTGGGCCAACGCCGAAGCCTGCCGCAAAGCCGCCCCGCAAGAAACTGGTCACTCCGGAATGGAAACCCGGGGATGTAATCATGGACCGCTACAGAGTGGAAGCGGTCATGTCGGGGTCCATGGGAAAGGTGTACATTTCCGATCATCTTGGTTGGGACATCAAGATGGCGATCAAGTCCCCGCGTCGGGAAGTGCTTGCCGACAGGGAAGGATTCAAACGTATATTAAATGAGGCCAACAACTGGGTCAGAATGGGCATGCATCCCAATGTGGCATGCTGCTACTATGTCCTGGCGCTTGACGGAATTCCGCATCTTTTTATTGAATATGTTGACGGCGGCGACTTGAGCGAATGGATAAAGACAGGCCGATGCAGAGATATAAGGACCGCGCTTTCACTTGCGATTCAATTCTGTCATGGAATGGAATACACGCATTCCAAGGGAATAATTCACAGGGATATCAAGCCGGCAAATGTACTTATTACAAAAAACGCCCTTTTAAAGATTACTGATTTCGGAATTCTTCTCGATCTGGGAGATCCCGGCTTTGAGGATATTGACGATTCAATCTGGGGAGAGGGAGACAGTGAGGCAACAGTCGGTTTCCGTGGAACTCCCGCGTTTGCCTCGCCTGAGCAGATCAGGGATTCACACGATGTAGATGAACGGACTGATATATTTTCATTTGGTCTTTGCATGTGGCTTATGCTCTGCGGCAGAAAGCCGTTTAAGAAAAATATCGAGAAAAATGTGATTCCGGAACCGACGCCCCTAAATCCCAAAGATGTCTTTCCTCCAGTACTCTGCGATCTTCTCAAAAAATGTGTTGCATATGATCCTGATGACCGGTTTGTGAATTTTGCAAAATTGAGAGAAGCGATAAACGAGGCATACCAGGCATTTTTCAAGGTGTCGTGCCCCTATGCGGTGTTGGATGATATTGATTTGCGCGCAGACGGTTTAAATAACCGTGCCGTCTCGTATTTCGAACTCGGAAGAACCAAAGAGGCGGAAAAATGGTTGATACAGACACTTGAGATCAATGATACTCTTCCCGAAGCCGTCCATAATATGTTTCTTCATAAGTGGCGGAAGGGGGCGGCTCAATCCGACAGGCTGATTCGTCAGATTGAGGCGACCAAGAAGAGCCGGCCGAAAATAACCTGGCTAGATGAATTGGAAGAAGCTGTCAGGAACGACCTGGCAAGAGAGGAGACGCCCGGTGGTCAACCGGTGAAATTTCCTGAATTCCGGCTTTGTGTTCCGAAAAAATCTTTAGAGATTTTTCGTGAATCTCAGATGTATAAGTCGATTCAGCGTAATGTCATGGACCATTTTGAAAACAGACGTTACGATGCTTGCTACAAGGTGCTTTTGAAGGCATGGAAGAATATCGGATTCAGAAAAGACAAGGTCTTCACAGGGATATATGAGCGGCTTCTGCAATTCGCGGACAGGGGAGAGGTTCAGGGTTGGCAGCGGTTGATGAACATGAAGGGTTCCGCCACTCCTGTAACCTGCCTGGAACGTATTCCAGGCAGCAGGAAAATTGTTATGGCGGGAAGTGACGGCAAGATCGTTATACGGGATTTCAGCGCAATGAAAAAGCTTGATATCCTGGGCACGGATGATAGTCCCGTGCGCTCCGTGGCAGTCAGTCCCAAAGGGCAATACCTTGCCGTGGGTAATGAAGAGGGGAGGGTCTCGATCTGGTCAGTCAAATCCGGAAAGTCCATCTCCCATGAAGCAGCCCATAGAGGACCGGTCCTGTCACTTGCTTTCAGCCCGAACGGCAAGATGCTGGCTTCGGGCGGGAGTGACGGCATTATGAAATTAAGAAATCCTTTTCAGAAAGGGATGGAAAGCAGCGTTTCTTTGCGAAACAGCGGTGCGGTGCGGGCCATAACATTTTTTGAATCAGGAGAGGAAATGGTCACAGGCAGTGACGACGGGACAATCCGGTTTTGGAGTGCAGGCGCCTCGGAATGTCAGCGTATAGTGGAGGCCCACGCTCTGCCGGTCGTTACGCTTTCAGTAAGTCCGGACGGGCAGAAGTTTGTTTCAGGAAGCGCTGATCGTTTAATAAAGATTTGGGATAAACATTCAGCCCGAACCACCAAGGTTATTGAGGCCCATGGGGAGTCGGTAACATCGGTTCTGATGCTTGAGGACAATAAGAGTGTTATATCAGGATGCGAGGACGATATTCTGAAACTTTGGGATGTAAAGAGCGGTGATTGTCTTCTGACTCTTGACGGCAGAGGTGATGGAATATGCAGTCTTGCCCCGGCGCACAAATCCCATATTTTTCTTGCCGGAAAGCATGATGGAAGTGTGCTTTTTGTAATGGTTATATACCAGCTGAGCTTTGATTAGTATCTGTTCGGAAATGGTATTTCAGGGCTCAGGGCTCAGCAAAAACAACGGAAAAATTATTTCGTTACCCTGATTCCTGATTTCTGACCCCTGATCCCTGAAAGAACGATGTTTAAATATATTATGAAATACGGCCGTGCTAATGGAATTATTTAGAAAACTCTTTAGATCGACTAAAAGCATTGTTGCCAGCTTTGGTCAGACTGATACGGGACGGGTTCGCTCCCACAATGAAGACACCTTTTGTCTCCTGCCGGAGCAGCAGGTGTTTATTGTGTCGGACGGCATGGGAGGTCACAATGCCGGTGAAGTTGCGAGCCGTATCGCGGTTGAATCGTTAGTTGATCATTTTACGTCGGAGGCTGTTGAGAGAATCAGTGGTAACCATGAAGAAATTTGTCATTTCATGACCATGGCCTTCAGGGATGCCAACAATCTTGTAATGAAAATTGCGGAAGAGGATGAGTCCCTTGAGAGAATGGGATGCACTTTAATAGCCTGCCTTATTGATCATGACGTTCTCCACATTTGTCATGTGGGCGATGTCCGATGCTATATTACAGGTGAAAGCGGACTTGAACAGATTACAAATGATCATTCCTATGCAGCCGCCTTTGAAAGAAAGTCGCCGAAAGAGACCCTGGGTAAGGAAGTTCCACCTAAGAATATTCTCACAAAGGCTATAGGTTTTCCATTTCCTGAAGACCCTGAGTACAATAGACGGGATGTGAGAAGTGGAAATCGGCTTTTGATGTGTTCGGATGGATTGTGGGGTATGGTTGATTATAAGGATTTGAATGAGATAATTGAGCATGCAGCCACTCCGGAAGTTGCGTGCAATTCTTTGATTCAAGCAGCAAATGAGGCTGGCGGCAGGGATAACATAACGGCCTTGGTTGTCTTTGTGTGACAGGCTCTCCAGGGTACGGTGATAACCGTTGTTTATTTGCCGTGTCCCAGTGATTGGTTGTCCTAAAATGATATATTTACTGGCTAAACGTCATAATAACTTGGAATCTTTGTTTATTTTTGATATTATCTATAAATAGCAGGTTGCTTTTTTTGTTAATTTTATTCCGGTCTCCATTTGGGGATGTGAGATTTCCAAATGGAGCCATTCGTTTTTAACGATCAGTTGTTAATTTAACCTTTTGTTTTTATTGCACTTCTGTTAAAAGGCTAGGTAGGACGGCTAACGGCTTTCATCCGTAAAATATTATTGTTGTCGGGTAACTAATCTGCAGCACTCCATTTAGGAAGGGTGATCAGGTCGCCCAGCATATTGATAATGTATAGCTGATCAACCTGCTTGCCTCACCATGAAGCGCTGCAAAACAGTTACAGTTCGGTGGTTTTAGCTATATTTCGGCATTACGCTGAATAGTTACATTGTCGGTTTAGGAGGTAGCTGACTTATGACTGTCACAAAAGCAAGTCTTGCCCAGAAAATTTGTGAAACGCACGATCGGTTGAGGCGTGACCAGGCGGTTGACGTTGTTGAGACCTTTCTCTCCATAGCAAAAGCATGCCTTGCCGATGGTGAAGACCTTCTGGTCAGTGGTTTTGGAAAGTTTTGCGTGAAAGAAAAACGTTCCAGAAGAGGCAGAAATCCGCAAACAGGCGCTGATCTGATTTTAGACGCCAGAAGAGTGGTCACCTTCAAACCTTCGGGCACTCTACGGGAAAAAATCAACCAGAGGTAAGCGTTCACACACCGGAGGGCCCCGTAAGTTTGTACCCCTGGTGAACGGTTACAACCAGAGCAATAAGTAGTTGCTGGATATTTTTTGAACAGTGCCGGGAAATCCCGTCACACGAAGTTTGCAAGATTTAAACACAGCCGGTCGGCCCGAGGCCTGACCGGCTGTGTTGCGTATTACGCCTGAGGGAGGTGTGTTTTTGTTACTGCTAAAATGTTCAGCCTGTAGACGAAAGCTCTGGAAATATTATAAAATCGGACAGGGTGAGGTGTTGAGGTGTCATAAAGAGAGAATAAGGAAGATATTTGTATACAACGAGGATGAAAATAAAATAAAATGTGTTTGCGGGAATGTCCTTGGGATCGATAAGGGTAGTTTTATTAAAATGATTGCAAAATCATTCACTTATAGGGGGGGTAAGGAAAATTGTTGATTTTTAGTTTTTGTTCGGGCTGAGCAGCCGATCGAGAATGAGCCCGAAAAAATCTTTTCCTTCAGATGAAGTAAAATGCCATCCCAGGTGCGTGCGGCATTTTGTGCAGATTGCAATTCGCCACATGAAACCGGTAAACCACGACCAGTCGGCCGATTCCGGCCCTATCTGAATGCATCCTCCGGCAGATCTGAAACAGCCGATTTCAAACACAATTCCATGGGGATTGGCAAAAGTATGTTTATGTGAATGGTTGATATCTATGATTTCAGGCACG
>DAOVYS010000046.1 GCA_030635485.1 Pseudomonadota bacterium
GGCAGAGCCTTAAGGTATGCATTCCCAGGCGGAGCCTGGGAATGAAAACACTGGTTGTGCAGACACGCCTCCCAGGTAAACGGTCACAGGCGGTGCAGGTGTGCGTGATCAGGGTAACCGGTATAGGTTTAGGCTATAACCCGGTCGCCCTATCGATTACGCATTTATACCCCCTTGCGGGGTGCACCTGCACCGTCTGGGCCGCTTAAAAGGTGAGGGGGAATAACCATTGTCTGGGGGTGATCAGTTACCATCACGGACCATGATCGGTTGTCGTCAATTTAGAGGCTGCCCGGGATCTGACTATCTCAAACAGAATGATACCCGCGGCTACCGAGGCGTTTAGAGAGTCAAGGGCGCCCTGCATTGGAATGGAGATCAGGAAGTCGCACTGTTTTTTCACAAGAGGCCGGATGCCTTTTCCCTCACTCCCGATGACAAGACATGCGGGTTCGGAAAAATCGGTTTCATAGATTGATCGGTCGGCTGATCCGTCCGCCCCGAAGATCCAGAACCCTTCTTTTTGCAGGCTTTTGACGGCTGATGTGAGATTTGTCACGCGGCAGATGGTGACGAGAGAAAGAGCGCCGGCCGAGATCTTGGCCGCTGTTGCGGTAAGGGGTGCGGAACGGTCTTTTGGGAGGATTATTCCGGATACGCCGGCAGCTGCCGCGGAACGGATAATGGCTCCCAGGTTGTGCGGATCCATGATGTTGTCCAAGGCAAGCAGAATGGGTGGACCGGCGGATTTCCCGACAATTTCAAGAAGTTTTTCAAGAGAGACGGCAGGGCAGGGCGCAACCCTTGCCAAAACACCTTGATGATTTACTTTGGCGGCGCTGCCCGGGATTTTGAGTTGTCTGGAAAATCTGACCTTGATATTGTATTTTTTTGCCAGTTCCATGATCTCATGGAGCCTGGCTTTGCTTCTGGATTCCTGGATCGTGATTTCACTGATATGGCCGGGTCTGGATCGGAGCAGTTCAAGTATCGGGTGTATCCCCCAGATTATGTCGGTCGAGAATTCTTCATGACACCCCTGAATTCGTGATTTTTTTAAAGTTTTTTGCCCGGCTTTTAAGGCTGATTTTGCTGGTCCGGCCATGTCACGAGGATGTGGGAAAAGTTATGGGAAGACCCGCGGTCGACCGGCGGTTTCTGATTCGTTCCGCTATTATGATGGAACGTAGTGCTGCCACGGCCTCATCGATTTTTTCATTTACAATCACATAATCGTATAAATCCACCTTATCCATCTCCTTTTTTGCATTGTTGAGACGCAGATTGATGGTCTCGCGTGAATCGGTTCCACGCCCGGTTAAACGGTTTTCAAGCTCATCCCATGAGGGCGGCATGATAAAGATGAAAACAGCGTCACCACCCCTTGCTTCCCTGATCTGTCTCGCCCCTTGAACGTCTATGTCCAGGACAACGTCCAGTCCATCGGCCAGATGGCTGTTCACGGAAGATATACTGGTTCCGTAAAAGTTCCGATGTACTTCAGCCCATTCCAGAAATTCGCCCTGTGCCCTCATTTTTTTGAACACGTCACGGTTCACAAAGTGGTAATCCTTTCCATCCACTTCGTTTGCGCGGGGTGGCCTGGTCGTATGGGACACGGAGAAGACGAGCCTTTCAAGCTCGGACATGACCTGTTTCAGGATAGTTGTCTTGCCGGCCCCGGAAGGGGCTGAGATGATGAATAGGTTTCCCGGGTTCAAGTTTGTCTCCCCTCCTGCAGGCACTGTTCTGCGGTCAGATTAAAGCGTTGGGTGATTGTTTCCGGCTGAATAGACGAGAGGATCACGTGGCTGCTGTCCAGGACTATAATCGATCTGGTACGCCGACCCTCCGTAACATCAATGAGCCGTTTTTGCTCCTTTGCATCATCCTTGATCTTTTTTGCAGGGGAAGATTTCGGATTAATCACCACCAGAACCCGACTTGCAGCCACTGCATTTCCAAAGCCGATATTTATCATTTGATAGTCCATTTCACCATTCCTAACCTGGATAGAGGGGTCAGGGATCAGGGGTCGGTGGTCAGCAAAAACAACAAAAAAATCAATCCGTTACCCTGCCCCCTAACCTAATCTCCTTTTACTCGAGGTTCTGTACCTGCTCCCGCATCTTTTCTATCTCGTTTTTAAGATTCACGGTCAGGTGTGCGATTTCACCGTCTCCTATTTTTGATGCCATTGTATTGACCTCGCGGTTGAATTCCTGGAGCAGGAAATCAAGCCGCCTTCCGACAGGCTCTTTAAGTTCAAGGAACCGTGAAAATTGGTCTACATGGCTTCTCAGCCGGACTAGTTCCTCTGTAACATCGGATTTGTCCGCGATTATTGTGACTTCTTGGGCCAGGCGGACCGGATCAATATCAATCGTGCCTAAGAGATTGTCAAGCCGTTCTTTTAGCACGGCTTCCTTTTTTTTGACCAGTTCCGGAATCCTCTCTTCAATTCCGGCAGTAGTTGTGGAGATGGTGTCAAGCCGGGATATAAGGTCATCTCTTAAAGCCTTACCTTCCGCCTCCCGCATGTGTAACGCCTCGCTAAGCGCATTTTTTAAGGCCTTCTGGATTGCGCTCCAGATTTCATCCAAATCTTCTTCCTGGTCAACCGATGTGATCACGTCCTTAAACGAGGAAATCAGGGTCAGGTCAGCGGAATCCTCAATTCCCAGTTCCAGGCTGATTTCCTTGAGACACCGGTAATATTCCCATGCGAGCTGGAGATCCGCCCGAAGTGAGACCTTGTCCGACCCCTCATCATCCATATTGATCATGACGTCGATCCTTCCCCTGCTGTGTGATGTTGTGATCTCTTTTTTGATTCTCTCCTCAAGCGCACCCAGACTCCTGGGCATCTTGATCTTGATGTCACGATACCTGTGATTCACGGAACGTAGCTCAATAGTCCAGGTCCTGTCATCGGCTTTATATTCCCCTCGGCCGAACGAGGTCATGCTCAGTGGATATTTCATGATACAGCCTCTAAGAGTTCTTTTGTTGAGGTGGTTGAGGTCCCGAGTTTGCCTACCACAATGCCTGCCGCATAATTGGCTATGGTCGCTGCGGTGGTGAAGGGGAGTCCCGTGGCAAGTCCTAGAGCCAGCGTTGCCGCAACCGTGTCACCGGCGCCTGTAACGTCAAATACCTCCTTTGCAACCGTGGGGATTGAGAAGATCGGCTTGTCGTTTTCAAGGAGCGCCATTCCGGCCTCGCCCCGCGTGATGAGAACGGCTTCACTCCCTGTCATTGCCCTCAATGTCCGGGCTGCCTCCCTCATACTCTCATTATCCGTAATTGCTATATGCGTCATCAACTCTATTTCTTGATGATTCGGCGTCAGAATGGTAACGCCTTTGAAACGTTCCGGCTGGTCCGGTTTCGGGTCTGTGATTATGGGGATCTTTTTCCCTGCAGGCATCCTGTCCAGTAAATATTCCATTAATTGGGCGCTGATCATTCCTTTTGCGTAATCGGAGATAATAACAGCGTCAAAGGATTCGAGGTGTGTGGCAATAAATTTTTTGATTTCGTTAAAAGAGGCTTTGGAGAGTTGTCCGGTCTGTTCTTTGTCAAAGCGGACCACCTGCTGGTGTTGAGCCAGAATACGGGTTTTGACCGTGCTGGGCCTCTCATCCGTCACGATTACACCATCCGTGGGAGAAGAGAGTTCTTCCAGCAGTTTCAGCAGCTGGTTTCCCATCTCATCACGGCCGATGATGCCGCATAGAGAGGCCCTGCCGCCGAGGGAGTAGATGTTGTTAACAACATTTGCCGCGCCGCCCAAAAGCAGATTTTCGTGTGTGACATTCACGACAGGAACCGGGGCTTCGGGAGAGATTCGGGAAACCGAGCCCCAGACAAAATGGTCCACAATAATGTCTCCAATGACCAGGATGTTGGCCTCCTGGAATCTGGAAACGGCCTTTTTAAATTTTTCTGTTTCAGATGATGACAATGGTTTATTCCCTTAATAAATTCCTAAATTTTTTCATTTCAAGAGCTACTTCTTCCGTAAGCCCGGATATCTCTTTTCGTGAGAGTGAGCCACCATTTTTCGCTGGAATGATCGTAACCGAATCAGAATTTCCAGGACGCCAGCGGGCAAAAAAACGGGGGTTCGGAGCCCCGGCAAAGAGTATCACTGAAGGCGTTTTTGCTGCTGCGGCCAGATGTTGGCACATTGAATCATAACCGAAAAATCCGTCCGACTCGCTTATAATTGCGCCAATGGCGCCGATAGATCCTCTGAACCCGACAACCCCGTGGGAAAAACCGATTTTTAAATTTGAAAGCCCATTCTCGTCAACAAAATCCGTTGGTATTGATCGAGCCCTGGTTGCTTTCAGCAGGGCCTGCATGTTTTTAAACCCCTCGGAACTGTAGCCTGAGTCCAGAAAAATGAGAGTCTTTTTTTCCTTGAGCAGGGCGGGCAGCAGTTCTTCTTCAAATGGGTCGGGAATTTTCTTTTTGATATTTTTGCCGATTCCGAGATTGATGGCAATAATGAAATCACAGCCTGTTCCTCGTGCACGCTGTAACGCTGTTCGGGCGCTTTTCAGATGAATAGCGGGCAGAGAGAGAATCGGCGGGGTAAAATAATTTTCTCCCAGCAATCTGTCGAGCCACTGGTTGGTCAGTTGCGAGAGCGATGGATTGGTTCCATCCGGAGGAGTGACTCTGGAACCAAAATAACAGGTATTTTTGACTTTTGCCAGGGGAAGCAGGCCGAGCTGTGAAAAACGGGTGTCCGGATCAAATATCAGAATCTCGTCCGGTTCAACTCCCTTATGTTCTTCCTGTACTATTTTATGCAGCCGGGGCCAGCCTGTGGTACGGTCAAAGAATGTGCCATGCCGTTCATAGTGTAATTCCACGAATCGTACCCGTGGGATGTTGTCAAAGATCTCCTCTGTCCCCTTGAGCCCGATCAGTATCAGTTCCGCATCCGGAAATGAATTGTGGACCCGGTGAACGATAATGGAAGTGATGGCCACATCCGCCCCAATTGTAGCCCTTGAGAGAATTATTACCTTTCGGACCCCTTTTTTGACACTTTCCGGGATGGGCGATATCCGGCGCAGCCTCTCATAACGGCGTAGAATTTCGTCGGTCGAATAGAAACCAAGTGTGTCAAGCAGGTGATTCATCTCCTTTCCCTGGGGCATGGCTCTCACAAATGAGAGTATACGGGCCAATACAAGGTTGCATGTATTGACGCCGAAATCCGAAAAATTGTCGGAAAGCCCTTCAATAATGGTCCCGTACAGGGCAGAGACAGCCGGCCTGGCCAATCGGGCTTCATCCGACGCTGCTATTTCACAAAGCAGATCCATGTATTCAAGGATTATTTTGCCGTTGCCGGAGGCCTGTTCCATAAAGGAAGAAGCCATATCTCCGACTAGGGTCTCGGAAGAGATGGCATGTTGCTCACAGGTTGAAATTCGGCTCCATTCTTTTTTTGCCGCCTGGATATCCAAATGATTGTCCTTATGTAGTGTCTGTCCAGAAATGTCACATTTCTGGACAGACACTAGGTAAGAGGTTGAAAAGAATTCGATGGCAAAAGTTATAGCCCCCTATTATAGACGTCCTTTTTAGCTCGTGTCTATCCAAAAATGGTTTTTTTGGTATTCAGATGTCAGCCTTTAGTAAAAAAACTCAAAGCATCCTGTTTGAGGCAATGGAATATGTGGTAAATTTATCGCAGGTCATGTATTAAGGGTGTGCCGGGATGTATGGCCCGCGTAATCGTATTGAGGTGGTTTCTTGTTGTCCGTAGTTATTGTATGGAGATTTTTATCATGAGTGATTCTTTAAGAGAGATTTTCCAAAAACGTCAGTCAAGGGCCACAAAGGTCTTTATAATTGGAGCCCTTATTTTTTCTTGTCTGGCGGGCGCGTTGGGTGTCCAGTTTGTTCACGGGCGCAAGGTGACGTTTTCAGAGAATCTGATCCTGGAATATGTTGAAAGTCAGAGTGCACGCGAACTTGCGATAGCAGAGGCAAAAATAGATGAATCAGAGCCGTTTCCTTATCCGGAAGAACTTTACAATTCCCTTGAACAGTACTATTCCGCTGTCAAGCATTCCCAGGAAATGGTTGATAAGGGATTTCAATTCTCCGAATATATCTGGTTTTTTGGTCTCTGTTCCTTTGTAATATTTCTGGCCAGCTTGATGATTGTCATGCCTGTTGTAGTGGGCGGCAGGAGTTTAATGAAGTATTTTATCTGCCCCCATTGCCTGAAATCAATATCCGTGAAGGATCTCGATTTCTCATGCCCGGCATGCGGCAAGGAACATCATGGTTCAGAAAATGATCTGTTTTACTGGTGTTATGACTGTAAAAAGAAAATTCCCGCGGTTGACTGTTCCCATTGCGGGAAATCAATAGATCTGTTTGCACCCTATGACCTGAAAGCTTGAGTTGTCAGGGTAAAAGAAAATTTTCCTCCACAAAAGATACAAAAATCAAAATTTAGGTAGTTATGACCCCTCCTGTAATTCTGCTGGTTGATGATGAGGAATCCATAATCAGCTCCTTAAAAGGCTGTCTTGAAGACGAGGGTCTTATTGTTCTTACTGCCCCGGACGGGATTAAGGCCGTGGACATAATCAAGTCCCGGCCGATTGATATTGTCTTCCTGGATATCTGGCTTCCCGAGATGGACGGGCTTGAGACGCTTAAGATCATTAAGGACTTTAACAATGCGATTGATGTCGTCATAATGACCGGCCACGGGTCGGTCAACACGGCCGTGCAGGCAGTAAAGGACGGAGCTTTTGATTTTCTTGAAAAACCCTTTTCCCTGGACAGGGTGATAGACATTATAAGGAAGTTGACGGAGAACCTGCAGGTCGTGCAAAGCACCGGCGGCGCGCAGGCCAGGCCAGCTGTGCAGAACGACAAATTTCTGACCGGAAATGATCATTCCATTGTAAAGATAAATGAGTCTATTAAAAAAATCGCTTTGACCAATGATAATGTTCTGCTTCGGGGAGAGGCAGGGACTGGAAAGGATTTTGTGGCAAGGCTGATTCATTCCGGCTCGGACAGGATGTCTCATCATATTCAGAAATTTTACTGTGCATTTCATGATTCCGAGGAGCTTGAATCAAGCCTCTTTGGTAATAAGAAAGGGGAAGATGGTGTCTTAAGTGAGGAGAGCGTCCTTGTAAGTGCGAAACAATCCACTCTTTTCCTTGATTCCATAGATACGCTTCCGTTTAAGATTCAGGAACGGCTTGCAGCCATTCTAGGATCTGTCGCTAAGCAGGATGCCGGTGTCCGGGTCATCGCTTCAGTAACCACAAATGTGGGGAGCCGGGCCGGAGAGCCAAAGTTCTCTAAAGTCCTTGTATCCTGTTTCCAGCATACGATAGATATACCATCTTTAAGAAACAGGCGGGGAGACATTCCGCTCCTTCTTGACATGTTTGTCTCATATTTTTGTATGGATTACGGGGTCAGGGAAAAGGTGTTTGACGATGGCGCGCTTGAGATGCTTGTAAACTGCGACTGGCCGGGCAACGTGAAGGAGCTGAAAAATCTGGTTGAAAAACTCATTGTTTCTGTTCCGACCTCAAATATCTCCATCCACGATATTCCTCTTTCAGTGCGGGATGACATGCAGTACAGCATGGCCCGCTATTATGAGAGATACGCGACCATGGCCGAGGCGGAGGATGCCTGGAAAAAGAATTACCTGCTTTATCACTTGAGAAAAAATGAGAAAAATATTGCAACGACCGCCCGTGAGTTGAAGATAGACCGGAAAAGCCTTGAGCAAGACATCAGGAGATACGGGATTATTCTGACAACGGACAGGAAGTCCGGGAAGAAATTTCAGAGAACGCTTAAAAGGAGTATGGTGTTGAGCGGAACCGGGCTTCATTCCGGAGACAAGACCGGCATAATCCTTACGCCTCTGCCGCCGGACAGCGGTATTATTTTTGGAGATATTTCAAGTGGTGACACCATACCTGCGGACATCGACCATGTGTTTTCAACCGGTTTTGCCACGAGTCTTCAGGGTTCTGGCTCAGTGGCCCGCACTATTGAGCATTTCCTTGCCACCCTGCATGCGTACAGGATTACGAACCTCATGGTAAAGATCAACAAAGAGGTCCCTATCATGGACGGGTCGGCGGCGGATTTCTGCAAGATGATCGAAGACGCAGGCATTGAGGAGCAGGATGTGATGCTTGAAGAAATCGTAATAGACAAAAAGTATCTCATCGGCAAGGTCGGGAAAACGAGTAAATACATAATCGTCGAACCGGCGGATAAATTATCGATTCACTACAATCTGCGCTATCCTAAACCTGTGGGACACCAGGAATATAATTTTGTGATGTCTGATGAGAATAGTTTCAGAGAAGAGATCGCGCCTGCGCGCACGTTCGGTTTTGTAAAGGATATTGAGGCCCTTGAAAAGCAAGGTCTGGCAAGCGGCGGCAGGCTCAACAATTTTATTCTTATTGATGACGAAAAGATCGTAAATACAGAGTTGCGGTTCCCGGATGAATTTGTCAGGCATAAGATCCTGGACATAATGGGTGACCTCTACCTGTTGGGCCGGCCGATACGGGGTAAGATAACAGCGAATATGACCGGTCATACTGAAAATGTTAAACTTGTCCGCATGCTGCGGGATGAGTTGTAATTATGAGTTGGTATATCTGGATCCGTCCTGTCTGTTTTGTTTCTTTGGGCCTGTAAAGAAATAATTTGGCCAATCTTGCATCTTATCTTCGGGCCATCTTTGAATGCGGCTCAATCGCAAAATCCTCAACGTAGCCCTGCTACGCCTGCGGTTTTACTCAATCACCGCATCCAAACCTGGCCCAAATCTAAGCGCAATATCGACCAAGTTATTTTCTTACAGGCCCTTAGTAGAATCTTCCTTTTTTTGAATTTCTTATATAGTCATCCGCCCAAAAAACATTTAAGAATACTTCTTTGTTGCCGATATAATATGTAAGCGGAGATGTATTGCGAGTAAACGGATGTTGCATCCTGTTCTGCCGCGAAAAGCCGGTGCGGGATGGTGTTTGGAATTTTGGTTGGAGGGATGATCCATGGCCGGAAGTATAAGTACTCTTGGAATCGGATCCGGGTTGCAGCTGCAGGATATTATTGATCAGCTGCGCGAGGTGGATAATCAGGCCATCACCAAGAAGGAAGGCCAGATCACCGATCTGGAGGAGCAGTACTCTGAATTCAACGTGGTCAAGAACAAGCTTCTGGCCTTAAAGAGTTACGCCCTTGACCTCTCTCTTTCCACCACGTTTCTCTCCCGATCGGTCACAAGCTCTGATGAAAAGGTCCTTACCACCACAGTGGTCGACGACGCTACGGTGCAGAGTTCTTCCATTACAGTCAACTGGATTGCCTCAAGGAGTTCCTGGAAATCGTCCAGCGGTATGTCTTCCCAGAATTCTATTGTTTATGTGCCTACCGCCGTGCATTCGGCCACCGGCGTGGCTGATACCGGCCCCACGGTTTTTACCACGTCCGATGAACTGGTGATCAACTTTGGTTCAGGCGATTCCCAGGAGACCATTACAGTGAACGGGTTGACCGGCAAGACCCTTACCGAGGTTATAGACGCCATTAATGGAGATGCTGATAATGTAGGAGGAGGCGCTAACGGCAGGTATGTGACAGCTGAATCGTTTGAGGTGGACGGCTTGCATTACCTCAGGGTCAAGACAGACTATGCCGGTGGGACCGGCGAGGCCAATCGCGTGACCATTGCAACTCAGCTCTCCGACGTCACCCTGCAGGCCCCGGATAAGACCTTTGCGTACAGTGTGGACGGCACGACGTTCAGCCTTTCGGTAGCTGCGGATACGACCCTGTCAGGCCTTGCCGACCTTATAAATAATGACACCGACAATCCTGGAGTAACGGCAACGGTGATTGATGACGGAGATTCCACAAATCCGTATAGGCTGGTGCTCCAGTCCAACACCTCCGGCGAGGACAAGCGGATCAGCTTTGTGGCCCAGTTGCCTGACATGACCATGGCCGAGCAGCAGGGAGCCCTTGGATCTCTTAATGCCAACTTCACTATAGATGGCATTTCATATCAGAGACAATCAAATACCATTACGGATGTAATGTCAGGTGTTACGCTGAACCTGGTAGGGGCCGGTTCCGCGACAGCGACCGTGGTATCCAACGATACGGAACTGTCTGATAAAATTACGAATTTTGTGAAAGCGTACAATGATGCTGTTAAAGAGATCGAAGACAACGTGGCCTGGGATGAAGAGACAGAGGAATTCGGCATCCTGGCTCGAACTACCGTGCGCGATATTACGTATAGCCTCCAGAATCTTATGACTTCAACGGTTTCGGCGGACAGCACCGGCACAGTTAAGTCCATGTTTGATCTGGGACTGGAGTACGGCAGGGGCGGAATCTCCTTTGACTCGTCTGGAAACGAGATTGAACTGCCGACCATTTCAATAGACAGTGACACACTGACCGCCGCAATTGCAGATAACGCCACTGCGCTCCAATCATTTTTTCTTGGAGATGAGGCCAACGGAATTACCGGGTTTGCCGATCTGGTGAATGACAGGCTCAGGACCCTCACTACCGGAAACAGCCAGATCGAGGCGGAGAAGAGCGCGGCCCAGACCAGGATCAGTGATCTTGAGCTTGCGATCGAATCAGAGACCGACCGGCTTAATAAAAAATATGATTTAATGGCTAAACAATTCATTGAATTGGACCGATATATGAATCAGATGACATCAATATCCAGCTATCTC
Organism: Pseudomonadota bacterium; assembly: GCA_030635485.1. GTDB lineage: Bacteria > Desulfobacterota > Desulfobulbia > Desulfobulbales > DAOVYS01 > DAOVYS01. Next base: position 10,797 of record DAOVYS010000046.1, read on the forward strand.
ACAAGCCAGTTCGACAGCCTTAGCAAAGGCTGGGGCGGAACCGGCTCAAACTCGAATTAGCAGGAAAGATTTCAACCGGTTATATGTCGAATTAAATTCGATGAAGGAGGCAACATGGATACATATCGGGCTCGTAGCGCCTATCAACGGTCTGAATCAGAAGCCGATGTTCATCCGGTCAAGCTTATTCATATCATGTATGAGCGTGTGATTACGCATCTGGAACTGGCCGGAGAGGGTGTCAGGGATAGCGACCCGCAGAAGAGGGGTGAAAATCTGGGAAAGGCAATAGCCATAATCTCGGAATTGAACGCCTCTATCAGCAAGGATGATGAGACCGAGGCCGCCGGGTTTCTGCGGGGATTGTACGGGGCCATATTGACTGAACTGCCCAAGGTGTCTCTTTCGGAAGATGTCAAGATATTGAAGCAGACTCATACGTATATATCTCGGCTGAAAGAGATATGGGAGGAGACGGCGATGCGGGAAAATGGTCTTGGAGAATCCCGTGAGAAATCTCGGGAAGCTATACGGCCTGCCCCTGCATCAGGTAGTGGATATGAGTCTCAGGTTGCGGTTAAGTCGACAAGTAATGGAGTTTCGGTGTCCATATAAGAGAGCGGGAACCGGGGGCGGAAGTAGAAAGATGAGAGTGCCGGATGTCGCATTAAGGATGCATGAGATTGTAAATGCCGTGGATGATTTTGCGGCAGTGCAGAAGGAACATGATAAGGCCTTAAAATCCGGCAGGCTGAAAGACGTAATGTTCTGGAGAGAGAAACGTGCCAGGGGTTTTGGCCGCCTGAAACAGTGTCTGGATCGGTTGGAGCCGGATGCGGACATTCGGAAGGATTTGAAATTCATTGACTGCCTATGTGAAAAGATCCGGTTACTGCTTGAGCAGGAGAAATCGCTTGAAATAAATCTGGGCCGCTGCCGAAAGCGTCTTGAAGAGGAGATGGGCGCGATCCGTAGAGGGAAAAAGGCTCTGAAGGGATACAGAGTGAATAACAGCCTGACTGTAGGGCCCCGGGTTTTGAGTAATAGAATGTAGGGTCAGACCTCGTAAAAAGTTATTTGGGCATTGGTTTCAACCCCTTTATCTATGGAAAATCTGACTAAAATTGGACGTTTGGTCTGGGGTTAAGAGGTTCAAGGTTCAGGGTTCCAGGTTTTTGGTACTGATAGAATGGTGATAAGTCCTTAACCACTGAACGTTGAACCTGGAACTTTATAAATCAAACTCCGCGAAAAATTGAAGCTGAGTGTCCCCAAAATAGCGCCTAAGTTACTATAAGTTTACGATATTTAGGGGGGGGTTTATTGGTGTCTGTTTGGAAATGGGAAGATTTCTTGATGGACCCTTAAGTAGACAGGAGGATTGTCATGGATGTCAATTTTAATACTGATGTCAAGGGATTTGGCGCGCCTGCGGTTCCCGCGGTTGTGACTGAAGACAGGGAGCGGCCTAAGGTTGCCCCTGTGCAGGAGAACTCGGCGGCGGGAAGCGGAGCTTTGGGCCAGAAGGAACTGCACGGGAATAGGTCAGTATCAATGCCTGCGGAAGAGGTATTGTCCAGGGAAAAGATTGAAGAACACGTGGAGGAGGTCCAGGAGCGTCTGGACTCAATGGGAAGCAGTCTTGTGTTCGGCCTTCATGTTCACGAACAGTCTGAAAGTATTGTGATTCAGGTGACAGACGGAAACAGCGGTGAACTGGTTCGCCAGTTTCCACCCGAGGAATTGCTGGAACTTCAGGCCAAGCTGGATGATCTGATCGGCCTTCTGTTTGATAAAAAGGCCTGATTTTTTCGTTTTTATTTTTACACGGTTTTCATTGTCCGTATATTCATCGTTTTTTATGTGCTGACTATTTTCAGTGCAAGAGGATAAGTATGCCTGTATAGGGCGGACATTGCTATAACTTGGTGAGATGCAAAAAAAGCCCGTTTCTGACGGGTTTTTTTTGTATTTAGACGCTTTTCACAGACCATCATCATTAACATTCGTAATTGTTTTTTATCGGTTGGATATATCTTCCTCCCATTCCATATTTTTCTTGACAAATCTCCTCGCTTAGACTAATAGTGTCCGACTGTGGTAAACAAAGTGGAAGTGGAGTAATTAAAGGTGCTCGTCCGCGATTGAACCATGACCGGATACGGCACATTTTTTTTGTCTTTAAACCAAACATTACTAAAAACCAAATGTAAAAGGAGACTACACATGGCTAAATTAGTACCGCCTCATGGAGGAAAGGGTTTGGTCTGCGCGTTGCTTGAAGGCGCGGAACTGGATGCAGAAAAGAAAAAAGCGGCAGGCCTGAAGAAAATTCAGATTACCGCCCGTGAAAATGGTGATTGCATCATGATGGGTATCGGCGGATTCAGCCCTCTGGCCGGGTTTATGACAAAGGCTGACTGGAAAGGCGTATGCGAGAGCATGCTTCTGGCCGACAGAACCTTCTGGCCTGTTCCCGTGACCCTGTCCGCCTCCAAGGCAGATGCCGACGCAATCAGCATCGGCGAA
>DAOVYS010000245.1 GCA_030635485.1 Pseudomonadota bacterium
CTCACAGGAAAACGCCCTGTTATTCCATTCCATATTCGTAACTATTCAGGTGTTGCACTATACACCATTCAGTTTTATTTTGAACAGCAATGTCTTTGAATACTTCTTTTCCTAATACGCCGCAATAACCTCTCAAAGGGCTTCAAAAAAAAGGAGGAGGATAGTATGTCAAAAAATCTCATTTTCTGTTTCGACGGCACCTGTAACGACCCCGAAGATGCCGCCCAGGAAGAAACGTTCACCGGTGGCGCCAAAGATAACAGCATCACAAATGTATTAAAGCTTCACCTGCTCTTGGGCGGTGATTTCAAAAAGGTGGTCATTCCCCCTGACGACACCCAAAAAAGTCTGTACTACTCCGGCGTCGGCACGTATGGCAGTAAGTTCAAGCGCGCCTTCAACGCGGCCCTGGCGCCGGAAAACCTGGACGTACGAGATATAATCAACGATGGCCTTGATGATTTTAATGCGTTCTATGAGGACAACGACCGGATCTTTATCTTTGGATTCAGTCGAGGCGCTGCAATTGCCAGGCGATTTGCCTCGATTCTGCAACTCGATCATGGCAACCCGCCGGTCCGCTTCCTCGGGGTCTTTGATACCGTGGCCTCCATCGGCATCCCGAACCTGAGCAAAAAGGACAGGCCTGCCTCTGATGTTGTGTTTGAGCGAGGACACACCATTGCCGGCAATATCACAGAGGCGCTGCATCTTGTTTCCCTGGACGATAAACGCAAAGCCTTCCAGCCTACCCTCATGAATTATGAGGACAGGGTGACTGAAATCTGGTTTCCCGGCGCCCATGCCGATGTAGGCGGCGGCTATCATCGCGACGGGCTCTCCGATGTTACGTTACGGTTAATGCTGGATGAACTTGACAGACGCGGCTTAGGGCTTCGGGTTATGCCGCCGTCAGAGGTCGATTATGCAAAGCTGTTGCCTGACAATGCAGGCTATTCCATAGATTTTTCCGACGTCATCATAGAGCCGGACATCTTCAGCAAGAACCACCAGCAGCGACGCCCCCCGATGACAGCCTGGCTCACCCTTGATGATCGTGAACTGCGGGTCAATGAAAATGATCTGAAAAGCGAGAGAAAGCCCGTTGTTCATCATTCGGTAACGGAACGAATTTATGGCGACCGGGAGTATAGGCCGAAATCACTGCAGGGCGTACAACACAAAATCCTCTCCCCTGACGGCAGCCGCAAGGAGTATATGGGGCTTCAGCACCACCAGGAAACAGGCATGCGGCCCCTTTCCGCGCTTCAATCCGGGGAGAGTAAAGACGTGATTATCTACGCTCATCAGAAATACAACCGCACAGGCCTTATGCTCCAAAAGGGCGTAAAATACACTTTTGAGGTAAAAGGCGATCAAACGTGGAAAGACGGCGGGGTGACCTGTGGGCCGGAAGGCTGGGACCGAAGCGACGTTAGCCTGGGGCTGAAAGAGATCGCAATTGCAGGCATGGAACCCTTCCGCCGCTGTCCGGATGCAAACTGGTTTGCCCTGATCGGCTGCATCGGCGATAACGACGAGAATTCCTTCCTGATCGGCAATGAAAAAACACTCCATACCCCTCTGCGAAGCGCTGAATTCAGTGCCTTTGCAAATGATCTTTCCAGGTCGTACGGCAATAACCAGGGCCGGATCAGACTCACTGTCACGCGTTTGGATTAATTAAGGGGAGAACTTCGGTATCTTCTGCACCGCGCACAAGGAAACAGCGCTCATCACCGCTCCGACGACAAAGGGGATCCGGTAATCCACCATCCAGGCCAGACCGCCCAGCACCGGAATGACAACCGCCGCAATATGGTTGATGGTGAATCCAACGGCCATACTCGGGGCGATGTCCTGCGGATCTCCTACCTTCTGAAAATAGGTCCGGATGGCGATTGCGAAGTTAAAGAGCACATGATCAAAAAGATACATCAGAACAACGATCACCTTTGAACTGGTAAAGGCATAGGTGAGAAAGACCAGAATCAACCCAGCGTATTCAACCGAGAGGACCTTCCGTTCACCAAAGCGGACAATGGCCTTGCCGATCAGTGGACTGATAAAATAATTGATGACATTGTTGACCACAAAAAGGATGGTGACCTCGCGCACCGAAAAATCAAAGACCTTGACCAGGAGAAAAACGGAAAACGCGACAAATATCTGCCGCCTGGCTCCGGCCATAAAGGTAAGAAAGTAGTACAGCGAATACCGGCGGCGTAAGATCATCTTGCGGCGCTGCGGCACAAGATTTGTATGGGTCGGGTCCTGAAACAGCGCCCAGATGCCGGCCGCAATCACCAGCCCGCCCAGGACGAGATAGATAATTCTGTAGCCGGTCATTCCACCCAGCACAAAGATGAGCAGGCTGGTAATAATGGTTGCCGCGGCAGCAAGGCTTCTCAGCCTGCCGAATACGAGAGGGGATATATTTTTGCTGAAATACTGCAGTGTCAGAGACTGATTCACGGTTTCATAATAGTGGAAACCGAAACTCATCAGCAGCGTGGTGGCAAGCAGCCCGCTATAGGTCGGAAAAAATCCGGTGACGGCGGTTCCCGCCCCAAGCAGAACAATGGCAATCGCTCCAAGGCGATGCTCACGGATGATGAGCATCACAAACACGGCAAGCAGAGCAAGAAAACCAGGTATCTCGCGGACAGACTGGACAGCTCCCACCTGCCGGCCGTTTAACCCTGCCATTTCCACGGCAAAGTTGTTAAACAGGATCATCCATGCCTGCAAACCGACCACTGAGGCAATAGTCAGCACCATCAGATACCGCAGCATGGGTTTTTGTTCATCTTCGATCATTATTTCTCTGTTTGAAGGACTGATGGCATTGGGTATTCTTGTTCGATTTTTTCAAGAAAAAATGCATTTTAACACACATTGACATTGATAAATGCTTTTTAAAACGACAAAATACATTTATCTACTCAAACCCAAAACCAACTTGGTAAAATTCTTTCAAAATTAACAAAAAAGAGTGTGATTATCCGCCCCAGGGTTCATACCCGTGATTAAAAGCAACCTATCATAAAGATTTTTCATTTTTTTTAAAAAAAATCTTCCTTTCACTCCAAAAACTCCAAAAAACATAACCCCTTGTAATCATAGAAAATATATTTTTTCACCCGGGAGAAACCGGGAGATTCTCCCGACCTCTCCCGACTTTCTCCCGGTTTCTCCCGATCTCCCGACAAAAACATAGGGGATACCCCTATTTACAAACGAATCGGCAAAAGTTAAGTATTTTAATATTGTTCGTGAGACTTACGTTTCGTATTTTGAAACGCATAGCCGAACAATCCCGCTGGAAGCGGAGGGTATAATACCCGTGATCATCATGCGTCTGAAAGGGGTTGCGTAGTCGCTGTGAAAAAATTCATAGAGAGAAGAAAGCATAAAAGATATGCCGGTGCTGAAGATGCAATCGTTAGATTCTCAAGTAGAATTGGACGAATCATTAATATAAGCGAAGGTGGTATGGCGATCCACTTAATTGATATTTTAGAATCATTACCAGATGAGTTGGAAGCTACCATTTTCTGTAGCACCACAAATACAAAAATTAAGGGGCTGGCATTAAAAATTGTTCGGGAGAATGAAACAATATTCCCGAAGTTTGCCGGATTTGCAACGCGAATTATTGGAGTTACATTTACTAATCCAAATGCCATCCAGCAAGAACAGATAAGGCAGCATATTTCCAGGTTATCATGAACAACAGGTGGCGAGCGGAAAAAGAAA
>DAOVYS010000079.1 GCA_030635485.1 Pseudomonadota bacterium
GCGTTGTGCCCAAAATTTTATCCTCGGAATATCAACTATATGCCTCCGGTAAAATTTTGGGCACGCCTTGATCTTGAACGAAAATCCTAATTTTTCAAGATACCCTACAGTCTTTTTTTGCGATTTTTTATTACTAGTCGGAGGAAATAACGATGCAGCTTGACAGATTGACAGTCAAATCACAGGAGGCTTTGCAGACGGCCCAGGGGTTGGCTGAGAGCAAAGGTCACCAGGAAATCCTGCCTGAGCATCTCCTGCATGCACTCATTCGCCAGTCAGACGGCGTAATTGTGCCGGTGTTGCAAAAAATCGGGGTTGATCCGGCAGGGCTTGCCCGCAGGGTTGAGACGGTTTTGGACCGGTTGCCAAAGGTGAGCGGCAGCGGTTTCGGCCAGGTCTACCTCTCGTTGCGGGCAAAAAAAGTACTGGAACGCGCCTTTGAGGCTGCGGGTGAAATGCACGACGAATATGTGAGCCAGGAACATCTTTTTCTCGGTCTGCTCGATCAAGGAGATTCAGAGGTCGCATCTCTGTTCCGGGAAAGCGGAGTTGCACGGGACGGCTTTTTAAAGGCCCTGGTTGCAATCCGCGGGAACCAGCGGGTGACGGATCAGAATCCCGAGGAAAAGTATCAGGCCCTTGAAAAGTATGCCAGAAACCTGAACGAGCTCGCCAAGCAGGGAAAAATTGATCCTGTGATCGGTCGCGACGATGAGGTGCGGCGGGTCGTGCAGGTTCTCTCCCGCCGCACAAAGAACAATCCTGTCCTGATCGGAGAGCCGGGAGTCGGAAAGACCGCTATCGTGGAAGGACTGGCCCAGCGAATCGTAATGGGGGACGTGCCGGACACGCTTCACGATAAGCAGGTGCTGGCCCTTGATCTGGGAGCCCTGATTGCGGGCGCCAAATATAGAGGCGAATTTGAAGATCGGTTAAAGGCTGTGCTCAAGGAAATACAGAAACGGGAGGGTGAGATAATCCTGTTTATCGATGAGATTCACACCCTGGTAGGGGCCGGAGCCGCGGAAGGCTCAATGGATGCCTCAAACATGCTTAAACCAGCTCTTGCGCGTGGAGAACTCCATTGCGTAGGCGCAACAACGTTGAATGAATATCATAAGTATATTGAAAAAGATGCTGCCCTGGAACGCCGTTTTCAACAGGTTCTGGTTCTGGAGCCCACGGTTTCGGACACCATTGCCATACTGCGCGGGATCAAAGAAAAGTACGAGGTTCACCACGGCGTAAGGATAAAGGATTCGGCCGTCGTGGCCGCGGCAACCCTTTCCAACAGGTACATCACCGGTCGTTTTTTGCCGGACAAGGCTATTGATCTGATTGACGAGGCTGGTTCACGGCTTCGGATCGAGATCGACAGTATGCCTACTGAAATAGACGAAGTTGACCGCAGGCGGATAAAACTGGAGATCGAGAGAGAGGCCCTGCGACACGAAACGGATAAGAATTCTAAAGAAAGGCTGGCCAAGCTCGAGGCCGAACTGGCTGATGTAAACGAGACATTGAATAGCATGAAGGGCCACTGGCTGCTGGAACGTGAGGTCATCGGCGAGATCCGAAAGATAAAATCGGATATTGAGGAGGCCGGGGTGGAAGAGCAGCAGGCCCAGCGTCTAGGCGATCTTTCCAGGGTTGCCGAGATTCGGTACGGCAGGGTCAAGGAGCTTGAAAAGGAACTCGCATCCGGAAACGAACGTCTTGCCGAAATCCAGAAAGACCGCCGGATGCTTAAGGAGGAAGTCTCTGAAGAAGATGTGGCCGGCGTGGTTGCAAAATGGACCGGTATTCCGGTAGACCGCCTGCTCACGGGTGAGCGTGAAAAACTGCTTCATGCCGAAGATGCTCTTGCCCACCGGGTCGTGGGTCAGGAAGAGGCGATTCGGGCTGTAGCAAATGCGGTTCGTCGGGCAAGGGCGGGCCTTCAGGACCCGGACAGGCCCCTGGGCTCATTTATTTTTTTAGGACCTACAGGGGTCGGAAAAACGGAACTGGCTAGAAGCCTGGCGGAATTTCTATTTGACAGCGAACAGGCAATGATCCGCCTTGATATGTCGGAATTCATGGAAAAACACTCTGTGGCCCGGCTGATCGGGGCGCCTCCGGGATATGTCGGCTACGAGGAAGGAGGATATCTCACCGAGGCCGTGCGGCGGCGGCCGTATTCCGTTATTCTGTTTGATGAGATTGAAAAGGCCCATCCGGACGTGTTCAATGTTCTGCTACAGATTTTAGACGATGGCCGGATGACGGACGGACAGGGCAGGACAGTGGATTTTAAGAACACCATGCTCATTATGACGTCGAATCTCGGAAGCCAGATGATTATGGAATTAGGTGAAAACCGTGAAGACGAAGTCGAGAAGCAGATGAGCGGTATCCTGCGGCAGTATTTCAGGCCGGAATTTTTAAACCGGATTGACGAGATAATCATATTTCACAGTCTTTCCAGAGAAGATCTCTCCCGTATACTAGATATACAGACAAATCTTTTGATCGGGCGTATTGCGGAACAGGGGTTTTCCGTTCGTCTGAGTGATGCGGCCAGAGAGTCAATCATTCAGGCCGGCTATGATCCATTATTCGGAGCACGTCCCTTGAAAAGGGCCATCAGGAAGCTCGTCCAGGACGGATTGGCCATGAAGATCCTTGAGGGAACATTCACGGAAGGCGACACCATCCTGATCGATGCGGCGTCCGGAGAAACCGGTCTTAGATTTGTAAAAGAATAACGTAACTGCTCAGGTTCAAGGGTTTATGGTTCAACGGTTCACGGTTAATCGCTTTGCGATTTTTTTCATGCAGAGGCGGAACCCTGAACTGTGAACCTGACAACCTGTAGTTGCAGTAGACTTTTCGATTTTGTTTTTCTGTATAGTGTGGTAAGTAATACTCAATCATTCAACCATTCAACTACTCAACCATGACCGAACGCCGAACAAAAGAGAATCCTTGGGAAGAAGTATATGTCAATCAGTGTCGCGATGCGGCGATCGGCCGGTTATTCAAGGGGCTGATTCACAATCTGAACGGCGTTATTCATGTCTTTTCCATGCAGTCCGAGCTGCTTAACCTGATGTACGGCCGGGCCGACAACATGCTGCAGCAATTGTTGGATTCGTTTCCGGACGAATCAGCCAGGGAATATGCAGTCAATCTTAGGGATATGCTTAGACAGCGGGCCGGAATGATGGGCCAGGTTTCTGATAAAATCAGTGCAAGTCAGGATATCATGAGACGCACCCAGCCTCTGCTGGATATAGGCGATCCGGATTTGTCAAGGCCATATGATCTCAACACAATGGTCCGTGAGGAAGTGGAACTTTTGTGCGCTGACAGTTTTTTCAAGCATAATGTAAAAAGGGAATTGAGGCTGGCAGACAACCTTCCTCCTTTGAAGGGCTTTGCGCCGGAACTTAATTATGCCTTTTTTTCCCTCATTGAAAACGCGCTGGAAGAAATAAAATCATCATCTGCTGATACGGAACCGAAAGAGGCCGAAGAATTTATTGATGAAAAACCCTCAGTGATAATTGAAACCGCGTGTTGCCACGGCCGGTTTGTAATATCCGTCCAGAATTCAGGCGCAGGAATTGCCGAATCCGACATCAAGCGTATCTTTGACCCTTTTTTTACCACAAAAAATAACCATGCCGGCCTGGGACTATATCTGGCTAAACAGACAATGGAGGCCAGAGGCGGGGAAATATCCTGCGAAAACAATCCCAAATCCACCAAATTCATCCTCTCCTTTCCTGTTGACAGGGACTAATAGAGTTGGTTCGCGGTCGACGGAAAAAAGACGGTCGGGCGTCTGTCCCTGATGATCAAAAAACCACCACTCTTTATATAGTCGCTACTCCAATCGGCAATCTGGAAGACATCACCTTACGGGCAATACGAATTTTAAAGGAAGTTGATCTGATCGCCTCCGAAGACACCCGCCACACGCGAAAGCTCTTATCCCATTTTGACATACACACTCCGCTTATCAGTTATCATAAGGACCGTGAGGCGGCCCAGGCAGGCAAACTCCTGGATAGATTGCTGGCTGGAGAAGATATTGCCATGGTTTCAGACGCAGGGACTCCGGCAATCTCTGATCCGGGTACAATTCTGGCAAGAAAGGCCCGCGAATTCGGGATAAAAGTAGCGCCGGTTCCAGGTCCCTCCGCATTGACCGCTGCGCTCAGTATCTCAGGTTTTGATACGGCAAGGTTTCTTTTTTTGGGATTTCTGCCATCCCGCAGAAATCAGTGTGTAAAACTTTTAAAAACCTTGTCGGGAAGTCCTGAGACCCTGGTTTTTTTTGAATCGCCTCACAGGATTGTGCGTTGCCTCAAGGACTGCATTGAAATCCTGGGTGACCGCAATATTTTTCTGGCAAGGGAACTTACCAAAATCCACGAAGAAACCATCACCGGCCCTTTGTCTTCCGTATTGGGCGACCTTTTGAATAGAGATTTTATAAAAGGTGAGTTCACAGCCATTATTGAGGGTGAGGAAAGAAGAGGCCCCGCAGGGGACGATATTAATGAACTTCTACTCTGGTACAGGGATAAGTCCGGACTGTCGATGAAAGATGCAGTGCAGCGTATTGCGCGGGACCTGGGTGAATCCAGGTCGCATGTGTATAAAATGGCACTCAATATATGGAGTCCAAAAATGAAGGAGGGTTAAAAAAATCAGGTTATAGTGTTGCCTGAAGAAATAGAATGAGATATGATTTTTGTTAGAATTAAATATATCTTCCGACCGTAATTGATCACAGGGGCAAGACAACCAAACAACGGTTATCCCCTTAACGCTGTAAGCGATCACAGATGCGGTGCCTGTGATCGCTTATTTCTGACCCGGGGGCGGGAATGGATAGCAAGGGAAAACTGCTCGTTGTTGACGATGAGCCTAACGTAATACAGCCACTGGAAATAATGTTAAAGGAGTGTTCGTACGCGGTCAGTACGGCATTGTCCGGCAGAGAGGCTTTAAATCTTCTGGGGCGGGAAGATTTTGACATAATGCTTACTGATATTAAGATGCCGGGTATGGACGGGCTTGAACTTATGAGCCGGGCACAGAAATTGAATTCTGACATGCAGTGTATTGTGTTTACCGGATACGGTGAAATGGATGTCGCTATCAAGGCCATGAGAATGGGCGCCATAAATTTCATCCGCAAGCCCTTTGCCTTTGGCGAGATGGAGGTAGCTATTGAACGGGGCATGGAAAAGCGCCGCCTGATTTTGGAACTGAAGGAAAATCAGGAAAGGCTTGAAAAGGCGAACAGGGAACTCGCCCAGGAGGTCAATAAGAACAAAATGATCCTGGATGCGGCGGGCGAAGGGATATTGGGCCTGGATGCGCAGGGGAAAATCACATTTATCAATTTCTTTGCCGCGCACCTTCTGAAACTTGATGTTGATGAACCAATCGGCCGATCATTCCATGAACTGACACGCCACTCCAAACCTGATGGGAGCCTCTGGCCTGAGGACGAATGTCCTGTCTGCAGCTTTTTTAAAAGTAAAACCTTGCGTAGCGGGACGGACGAGGTGTTTTACCGTATGGATGGGACCGGTTTTTCCGTTGAATATGTGAGCACACCGCTTGTTGCCGATGGGAAAACAATCGGCGCGGTTGTAGTATTTCGTGACTACACTGAGCGTCTCAAGACAGAGAAGACGCGGCTGGAGGCGGTATATGCCGCTGAACAGGCAAACCGGCTTAAAAGTGAATTCCTGGCTAACATGAGCCATGAAGTGCGGACGCCTATGAACGGCATTATCGGGATGACGGACCTTGTGCTCAAGACCGATCTTTCACTCAAGCAGAGAGAATATCTGGATATGGTCAAGATTTCTGCCGACAACCTTCTGGCAGTCTTAAACGATATACTTGATTTTTCTAAGATTGAGGCGGGAAAACTCAATATTGAGCCGATTTCCTTCAGACTGCGTATAATGGTGGGTGAATGTCTGAAAATGCTTGCAGTCAAGGCGGACCGTAAGGGAATTAAGCTGAGTTGCCGGATCCATGATGATGTTGCCGACGACCTGATAGGTGATCCGGGACGACTTCGTCAGATACTGATAAACCTGGTGGATAACGGGATCAAGTTTACGGAAAAAGGTGAGGTGGATGTCCAAGTCAAAATGGAAGAAAAGGGGGAAGATGACACGGTTCTTCTCCATTTTTTAATCAGGGACACAGGAATCGGTGTACCGAGAAAAAAACACAAGATGATTTTTGAGGCCTTTACGCAGGCGGACGGCTCCATGACCCGGAAACATGGTGGAACCGGTCTGGGACTTTCTATTTCTTGTCAGCTGGTAAAGATGATGGGCGGAAATATCTGGGCAGAAGACGCGCCGGGCGGTGGCGCTCTGTTTCATTTTACTTCCAGCCTCAAACTCCTGGAGGTGCCGTTTAAGAAGCAGGAGCAACCATCATTTCAGGATATTTCTTCCCTCTCCATACTTGTAGTCGACGATTTTTCCACCAACCGTGATTTTCTGGAAAAAATCTTAATAGATCGTGTACGTTCAGTGAAAACGGCTGATAGTGGCAAGGCGGCTCTTGTATTGTTGAAGGAGCGGCGGTTTGACATTGTTGTCTTGGATGCCCGGATGTCCGGACTGGACGGTTTTTCTGTTGCGCAAAAAATTCGGGACGACCCTGACCTTTCAAGAGTCATTGTTATAATGCTGACTTCGGCCGGGCAACGAGGAGACGCAGCTCGCTGTCGTGAGTCCGGGATCTCCGCATACCTTATGAAACCTGTTAATATGTCAGACCTTTTGAACTCTATACGCACAGTGGTTTACGAATTGGAGCAAAAGGGAGAACCACAACCGCTTATCACCCGTCATTCGCTCAGGGAACAGAAGGGAATACCTCTTAACATCCTTTTAGCCGAAGACGATTATATCAACCGGACTCTTACAATTCTTCTGATCGAGAATCTTGGATGGGAGGTCACTGCCGTGGAAAACGGCAATGATGTCTTAAGCGCCCTTGAAGACGGCCGTTTTGATCTTGTTCTGATGGATGTCCAGATGCCTGAACTGAATGGTCTTGAGACCACCATGGCAATTCGCGCAAAGGAAAAAGAGACCGGAGAGCATCTTCCCATTATTGCATTAACCGCGCATGCAATGAAGGACGACAGGGAAGAATGCCTTAATGCCGGCATGGATGATTATATCTGCAAACCGATTGAGTTCGAAGAGTTTCGGTCCACAATTCTGAAAGCTATCAAGAAGTGACCGCTTACATACATGATTATGATAAGGGTATAACCGTTGTTTGGTTATACCTTGCCCCGTTATTAGTTGCGTTTCCGTTATTTCCCGATACCTCCTTATGTCCCTGAGTCTTCCGGTCAACTCGTTACTTGTCATTTTTGGGTTATATAGTAGTATGTGAGCGTAAAGGTGCCTATGAAAAAGGTTAAAGACTACTATTATAAAAAGGCAAAAAAGGAAAAGTATCCTGCGCGTTCTGTTTATAAGCTTGAGGAAATTCAACAAAAATACAGGATCTTAAAACCCGGCGACAGGGTTCTGGATCTAGGATGCCTGCCAGGGAGTTGGACGCTGTTTGCGGCCAGGACCATTGGCGCCAAAGGACTTGTAGTCGGAATTGATCTTCATAGGGGCAAAAATCTGTATGTGACAGGGGCGGCTGAGATTCGTCAACATCATGCGGACATTTTTTCTGAAGATGCTTTAGATGCGATCAGGCAAGATTGCCCCGGTTTTAACGTGGTCTTAAGTGATCTCGCCCCCAATACCACAGGATACAAACTTGCCGATCACCTGCGGTCCGTCGAACTCTCTAAAAGGGCACTTGAATTTGCCGAGTCTCTGCTTTTTGAGGGTGGAACATTTTATTGTAAGGTGTTCCAGGGTGAAGATTTCCCCCCATTCGTGAATCAGGTCCGACGCTGTTTCAAGACGACCAAGGTTGTGAAACCTAAGAGTTCTCGCAGTGAAAGCCGGGAGGTCTTTGTTTTGGGGTTGAAATTTAAAAAGGTCGTGAAAACAGGCTTATAGGCGCAAGGGAGGATGAAGTGTCAGGACACTCTAAATGGAGTACGATAAAAAGAAAGAAAGGCGCGGCAGACGCCAAGCGCGGTAAGATATTTACAAAGCTGATCAAGGAAATAACCGTGGCTGCAAGAATCGGCGGAGGAGACCCTGGCCTGAATCCACGGTTACGTTCGGCAATCGCTGGTGCAAAATCCGATAACATGCCCAAGGAGAATATTGAACGGGCCATTAAAAAGGGTCTGGGCGAACTGGAAGGGGCCGTCTACGACGAGATAACATACGAAGGTTACGGGCCCGGTGGTGTGGCAGTACTTGTGGATTGCATGACTGACAACAAGAATCGTACAGTGGCTGATATCAGGCATTTTTTCGCAAAATCAGGCGGCAATCTCGGCGAGTCAGGATGCGTTTCCTGGATGTTTGACAAGAAGGGTTCCCTTCTTGTGGACAAATCAGCCGTTTCCGAAGACAAACTCTTGGACGTAGTGCTGGATGCAGGCGCTGAAGATGTTGTGGAAGAAGAAAACGAGTTCCAGGTAATTACCCTGCCTGACGACTTTGCAACCGTACTCGATGTTCTTGAATCTGAAAGCATCCCGCTGATTGAATCCTCTATCTCGATGATTCCCAAGAATGTTGTTGAAATAACCGATGAAAAGGTG
The DNA here is from genome assembly GCA_030635485.1 of Pseudomonadota bacterium. GTDB lineage: Bacteria > Desulfobacterota > Desulfobulbia > Desulfobulbales > DAOVYS01 > DAOVYS01. Next base: position 8,729 of record DAOVYS010000079.1, read on the forward strand.
GCTAAACAGGTGCTGACGCTCCTTGAAAAGCTGGAAGATCATGAAGATGTCCAGAATGTCCATGCCAATTTCGACATCCCTGACGAGATCATGGAAGGCATGTGATAAAGGGATATCCGTCAGGCTCAATGGACTTTAATTCGCGCATCCTGGGAATTGATCCGGGTTCGCGCATCACGGGATACGGGGTGATTGAAAAAGAGTCCGGGGGGAGATTGAAATTTGTGGCCTGCGGAGTAGTCAAGTCAACCCCCTCTCTACCGTTTCCCGAAAGGTTGATGGAGATATATGACGGTATATGTGAGGTGATTGTCAAGCATGGACCGGATGAGGCTGCGATTGAAGATGTTTTTATGTCAAAAAATGCCATGTCGGCATTGAAACTTGGACATGCCCGTGGTGTATTGATCTTGGCTGCAATAAAACATCATCTTACGGTCCATGAATATACTCCTCTTACGGTCAAACAGTCGGTAGTAGGTCACGGAGGGGCGGACAAACGTCAGGTGCAACATATGATCAAATCGCTCTTGAGTCTCTCAGGACTGCCCGGTCACGATGCCTCGGACGCCTTGGCCGTGGCGGTCTGTCATGCCAATATGATGCGGTTTGAAAAAGAGAGTGGTTAATTAAGATGATAGCCTGTTTAAAAGGAGAGGTAATAGCCAAGACGTTTGACAAGGCAATCATTGATGTGAACGGAGTCGGTTATGAGGTCCATATTCCCCATTCCGTTTTCAGCACGCTGCCTGATATCGGGCAAGAGACATTTCTCCATATCCATACGCATGTCAGGGAAGACGCCCTGACCCTTTTCGGCTTTTCCGACACGGATGAAAAGAGTGTGTTTTTAATTCTTATGGGGGTCTCCGGAATCGGGCCCAAGCTTGCGCTTCGCATTCTGTCCGGGATCAAACCTGCTGAACTTGCCCGGGCAATATCCTCGGAAGATATCGGCAGACTGACCCAGCTGTCAGGAGTAGGGAAAAAGACGGCTGAGCGGCTCTGCCTGGAATTAAAAGACAAAATTGATCTGCCGCCCGCCCAACCCGAATCTCCTGAACTGCCGGGTCTGCCTGAAGAATCCGACGCCCGACGCATCTCTGATGTGATTTCCGCACTTATCAATCTTGGCTATCCGGAGACCAGGGCAAATGAAGCCTTGAATTCGGTACAAAGGCAGTTGTCCGACAACTCTTTTTCAAATATGCCTCTTGAAGAACTGTTACGCCGAACATTGGGGGCGCTTGTTTGAATTTTGAAGAAAGAATAGTAAGCAGGGAC